>NZ_DKYW01000025.1:0-239289 GCF_002493465.1 Akkermansia sp. UBA7090 | reverse complement strand
CCCAGCGCGTTGACTGTGCTTCCTGCCACCGCTGCCAAAGCCCTGGATGCTCCCGCCAGGTCGGAATGATCTCCCGTAACCATGGTGCTGATGGAATGCATCACCTGCCCAAGCTGGGAAGTGGCATCCAGATTATTCTTGGCCTCCCACAGAAGGTCGGAACCTGCTCCGGAATTATGGGAGTTCACCGCAGGCGTAAAAATATTGTCCTGCTGCACCGTGGCATTCAGCACAATATGATTGCCCTCCCGGCTCATAGTCGCATCCTTGTAATAAACGGCAAACAGGCCGGAAGTTCCCACGGATATGGATTCTCCCTCCGCCAAGCCGTCAATCGTGTCCGCTGTCATCAGAACCACGCCGTCCAGGCTGTCATACGTTCCCAGCCCCGTGTTGCCTTCCATATTGGCAAGCGAGAACCCCGCCCCATTCCCGATGGTGATGGAATCCGCCGTCAGCATAGCGGAGCCGAAAGGATCCGCCGCGCTTAGATTATAAACGAATTCCGTCGTAGAACCGCTTTGGAAATCAATGCTGCCGACGTTTAAGGAGGTATTGGAGTCTCCGGCTTCATGTCCAATGGCTTCAATACGCAGGGCGCCGGCAGAACCTACTGCAACATTCCGGTAATCAAGCGAGGGAGCGGCAGAGGTGCCTTTCAATACCAGCGTCCCCCCTCCATGAACGCCCAGGTCATACGTAGAGCTTCCCGTCTGCATTACCTGGGTCACGCTGCCGGATACGTCAATGCGCCCCTCACCATCCAGCGTACCGGAGAAAGAACCGTTTCTGGCGGAAGCGGAAGTGACAGACAGGGCGCCGCCGTTCAACGCCAGCATTCCGGAACCGGAGAGGGACTGGATAGATTTTTCCCCAGTCCCGGACAGGCTCAGCGTTCCGTTCAGCGTCACGGAAGTTCCGGACAGGCCGGCTTCCCCCGTCAGGGAGAGGGAGGAACCTTCCTGAATATTCAAACTCCCCGCTCCGGAAATGGAAGTCTCCTGATCCAGGACGGAATCCCCAGCGGTTCTGAATATTCCCCCCGCAGCAATTTCCAGGGAACCGCCTTCATCTTCATCCGACAGAGTGGCTGTGACAGTCCCTCCAATCACGGTGCGCGCCATTGCATCTGCAGAAGCGGAGGCCAGAGTCAGCGTGCCGACATTGTTGGCGCTTCCGTTCAGTTCCAGCGTGCCTTCTTTAACAACAACCGCATTGGGGGTATTGACATTGCCATTCAGCGCCAGGGTCTTTTCTCCCGTCTTGATCAGGTCCGTGCCGTCACCGTTCACGGTAAGATTGCCGTTGAACACAGAGTCGTTCAGATCGTTCGCAAGTTCGATTTCCAGGGAACCGTCTCCGGCGGCATTCACCGCCAGGTTACCCGTGCTGCTGGTGCCGGAGGAAAGATGCCGGATAACAGTCTTGTCCGTATTGGCTGCGGGTACGTCAAAATTCAGGGTGAGATTCGTGTCCACAATCACCTGCGCATAGGAATTCAGGGCCGGAATTTCCGTTACTGAAGAACCGTCTGCGGAAGCGATATAAATCTGGTCCGTTCTTCCGGAAATGATAATGCTGCCGCCATCCACTCCCTGGATGCCAAAGCCCAGGCTTTCCAGCGTAGCATTAAACGTAAGATGCCGGTTGAGCCATGCCACCAGGCCGCTGTCCGGCAATCCGGTAATCGTCCCGTCTGTCAGCAGAATACCGACAGATTCCTGTTCGCGCATGGCAATCAGGATATCCGTATCAATATCCATGTGCAGCGTGAGATCGGAAAAATCTCCGCCGAAAGAAACAGTCCCCGTAGTCGTATCATTAAACTGAATCAGACTACTCTGGTCCCCGGCAGCGGCATACGTGGTATTTTCCACTCCCACATGCAGGGAATTGCTTCCCGTCAGCGTCAGATTCCCTGTCAGCCCGGTAATGGACGTTCCCGCGGTAGCGGTGTTGATGCTGCCCACTTTGTCGCCGGACAGCCCGCCCAAATTAATATCCCCGGAATCGGCCTCCGCGTTTACGGTTACGCCGCCTGCCGTAACATAAGAGACGGCATGTTGCAGCCCTCCTTTGGTAATAGTGACATTGTTGGCAATCTCCTGGCCGTTCATATCCAGAATGGCACCGCCGTTGACGGAAACATCTCCGGCGCCCAGAGACCCGGCGCCCAGAGCTTTCACTGTACCACCATTCAGCGTAGTTCCTCCCTGATAATTGTTGGTGGAGTTCAGTTCCAGGGCCGCGGAACCGGCAGCCCTGTCCACCACCAGCGCCCCTGCTCCGGTAATCTGCCCAGCCCAGGAACCGGAAGCCTCTCCATTGCCCAGCTGAACCGTGCCGCCGGTAATGGCGAGCGTTCCCGTCGCGCTATTATCCTGCGTCAGCACCAGCGTTCCGGCTCCGGCCTGTTCCACCCTGGCGTTCAAGGCCCCTGCCGCTCCTACAGTGGCGTTCATCAGGATAATATCATTGGTGTAGGAAAATTTAAACAGGCTTGTCCCTCCGTCAGCCTTCAACACCACGCCATCCCCGAAAAGCTTTCCATCATTCAGAACGGCATCCGTATTGTTGCCGAACACCCATGTAAACAGGGAATCGCCTGTGTGGGAAAATGCTCCCAGGAACCCAGTCATATCTCCCGTCAAATAAGCGAACGCATTGCCCAGAGCTGTGGTCATGGAGCCAGACCCGGTAAACGCCCCGCCGAAGTAATAGGAATTTCCGCTTCCCCCGTTCAGATAGGAACCTTTTTCCAGAACATTGATTGTCGCCATAACAGCGGTATCCGCCGTGTTGACGGTTCCCAGCCAGAAACCGCGTCCATTCAAGGTGACCGTTCCCCGCCCCATACTGGCGGCGGTGGCAAACTGAAGGTCGCGGGCATCATTCGAATTTCCCGGATTATTGTTCAGCCCGGCTGCCACCAATTCCCCGGTAAAGGAAGAATTATCTCCGGAAATATAGAAACGGGACCTGGCAGCCTGGTTGTCCAGCTCAATCCTCCCCGCTCCGCTCATGCCGTTGATGACGATATTGGCATTGTCTCCGGCAGATATTCCGTTAATGGTGCTGGAAATGGCAAGCGTCCCGCCTGCATTCACCGTAACTCCCGCGGAAAACTTCGTTTGAACACTGCCGGAAGCAATGGACACGCCCCCTTCATCCACCGTCAGGGCCCCCGTATACACGGCGCCGCCGAGAGCCAACACGCCGTCGCCGGACTTTTCCAGGTTCAGCGTCTTGTAACGATCTGCGGAAGCCCAGCTTACGTTATTGCCGTTGGTATCCACTTTCACGGAACTCTTGCTCATGGAGGAAATCTGACCGGAAATATCCGCCGTTACTCCTGTTCCATACCGGAGGGTACCGCCGTCAAACGCCAAATCCCCTGTGCCTAAAGCAGCGTCATTCCCCATTTCAAGCGTTCCACCCTCCAGAATAACCTTTCCGGCATAACCAGCATTATCCATATTAATGGTTAGCTTGGCATTGCCGGTCTTCTCCAGATTTCCGCTGCCTTCCAGAGCTCCTCCTCCCTCTGCGGCATTCCATACATAATCCGTCGTATCCGCCTGAACCATCATGATTGTGGGAGAGACAACGCCATCAATGGTTACTGTTTGCAGGGAATTCCCGTCAATATCTCCCATGACCACTCCGGAACCATTATGATACACGCCGTCATTTTTCCACGGTGAAGAAGCCGGAGCAGTTACAGACCATATCCCGTCGCCGCCTTTCCATTCGAGCAAAGCAACCTGCTCCACCACCAGGGTAAGATTATTGTTCTCCGTGCTCCAGGAACCCAGAAGATTGTCGCCCAGAACAAAGGAACTGGCAGGGACTCCTGTCACGGAACCCGCATGAATCAGGCTGTACGAACCCTCTGCCCAGGCCACGCCTTCCATCGTTCCCTGCCCCAGAAGCAGTTCGCTGTTCACGGTCAGCGTTCCTGTTACATTAAGCAAGTATGCTCCGGACGCCGGAAGAGCGGAAAAATTCAGAAGAGACGCGTTTCCCAGCGTCAAAACACCGGCGTCCGCAATGCCGAGCGTTCCTCCGTTCATATTCAGGGCCGAGGCATTGGAAAGGCTGACATTGGCGAACTGAGTGGCAGCATTCACGGTCATGCCGGAGGAACCGCTCACGGTCAGGGCATTATTATAGACGGCATTATGCTGGGCCGTCACATTGCCGCCGTTTAAGCTGACTGAGCCGGAACCCAGAGCCGCGGCATTGTTCAATTGAACGGTCGCTCCATTGGAAATCACCCAATCAGCCGTCATGGAGGACTGGGCCGCCGTATTCAGAACAAGGATACCTGAAAAACCGTCAGCCCCCACCGTCATTGTCTTGGCTCCCGTCCCGGCCGTTCCAAGACCACCGTAAATATTCATGGTCTTGCCGGCCGCAATTTTAAACAGGGCGCCGGAATTGAAAACAACTCCATTCCATACCTGGTTGGCAACACCCAGAGAAAAATCCCCGCCTATATCAAACAGCGTATATCCTTCTCCTCCATCACGCAAATTAATGGTGCGGTTGGAGCCATTGCTCTTGGAAACGCTGAATCCGTCAGAATTATCCGTAACAGTTATGCCCCCAAGCGAAAGCGTATTGAAAGAAGCTTGAAGAGCCTTGAGCTGCCCCGTCATGCTTCCCGCATCAAAACGCATGCTGTTCGTCGCCGTACCGGCCCATGTTGCCGACCAGTTGCCGCTGCCGTAATCCGGAGTCCAGTTAGTATTCAAATGAACATCCACCGTCCCTCCCAGCCATGTATAGGTTTCCGCAACGGCACGTGGTGAGGAAACAGCGGCTATGCAGGCAAGCAGGGAGGACAAAAGACTTAAAGGAAGGTGCAGCTTCATGATTTTTAAAAGATGTACGGAAACTTCCTCCCGAACCTGACAGGAGGCTTTTTATCATCATTAGCGGATTAAAAATCCACCTACAAGCTTAAACGTTGATTCCGTAGGTGTTGCGCATCTTTCAGAAGAGGCCTTTCATCCTTTATCTGGTCTGGAGCCAAGGATATCCATCACTCTATCCTTATCAGTATAAACAAACAATCGGGCCAACTCTGGTATATTGGCCCGGTTCCCATCGCACGGCGAATTTTTAATCCGCTTTATGAATCCAAGCGATTTTGACGCAAAAAACAATTTTAATATAAATTATTCCAATATATTATGAAAACTGATCTCCGAACAGTAGAGCCGGCTCCGTCACGGATATACGCGTTGCCGTTGACGAAGACGGTTCCTTTCGTCCCCACCGGCACGCTCAGCCCCGCTCCGAGCTGCAACGCCATCGTTCCCGCTTTCGCCCCTCTCACGCTTTGCGCGAAGCCGGGGTTGCCCAGCAGGGTGACGTTTGTTTCTCCCCTGCGGTCTCCCAGGTCCTGCGCCGCGTTGACCCGGATTTCCCCCAGTTGCTTCACGTCCGAAGATGTTGCTGCCTGCCAGCTCCATCAATCAGCAAGTGAAATATCGGAACAAACTGATTCACGGAAACGCCTCCGCAGGAGAAAAACGCAGAATCCAGACCATGCCACGAAAAAGACAACATTTTTTCATAAAAACGCACTAAGCCGGGAAAGGTTTTCAATAACAGGCATGACTAAAGGAAAAGCAACCGGGGTCATATCTTTCCTCCTTGCTCCCGGCCCTGCAACTTGCTAAAATGCTTCAAGCAAGTTTTTATCTTTTTCCCATGGCCATTTTTGGTTCCTCCAATTTATCCGAATCAGGTGATTTGTTGATTTTCAACAAAGTATCTTACAAAACCCTTCTGATGTTCGAAAAAGAACTGGGCAGGGACCGCATGACCTACCTGGTGGAAGAAGGCCTCCCTCCGGATACAGCCACCGCCTCCCATCTGGAATCCACTAAAGCGGACGGCATCCTGTTCCAGGCCGGGGGCAGCGACCCTATCGCGCTGCGTTCCGCCATCATGGAACGCCTTAACGCAGGCAAAAGAGTAGTATTCCTGCCCGGCCCCGTCTCCCATGTGAAAGGCTCCATCAGCCAAATTCCGGCGCGGGTCATCAAGGCTCTGGAAGCCCTGCACATTTCCCCCGTACCGGTCTATACCGGCTTTTATACGAACTCCGTGCTGGACGCGGAGGCCGATACGGACGCCCAGGCGGATATCCAGATACATATTCTCCCCAAACTGGCCCCTGGGGCCGAGATGGCGGCGCGCCTTACTTCCGCGTGGCTGGAATGCTCCGCCCAGGCATACGCCACGCTGCCTCAGCTCCACGGTTCCCTGTCCGCCCTCCTTTTCCGCAGCCTTAAACTTCATTCCGACTGCCGGGTCATCGACGGCATTGACGACACGACGCTGACCTACGGCCAGCTGCTGGCCATTTCCGTAGCCTTTGCCAAGAGGTTGAAAAAAATTACCGCAAACCGCCGGGTCGGCATCATTCTTCCGCCGGGCAAGGGGGCGGCCATTGCTAATCTGGGCTGCCTGTTCGCCGGGAAAACGCCGGTGAATTTCAATTATTCCGCCTCGGAAGGAGCCTTCGCCAGCTCTGTAAAGCAGTCCGGCGTGGACTGGTTCATCACTGCGGATACCTTCATGCGAAAGCTCCAGAATTTCCCGTGGCCCCCCCAGCGGGATCTGATCCTCATGGAGCGGGAAATTCCCCTGCTTAAAGGTTCCGCCAAACGCTGGGGCCTCGCCATTAAATTCCTGACAGCGGGTTTCATTATTAAGAAGCTGGGGCTGGATGTTCCTACAGGAGCAGACGAAGCCGTGCTGATGTTCACTTCCGGCTCTTCTGGAGAGCCTAAAGGCGTGCCTCTGACCCATCACAATCTTCTTTCCAACATCTCTCAATGTTCTTCCCGCATTACGCTGGAACCGCAAAGCAGGTTTCTGGGAAGCCTGCCTGTATTCCACTGCTTCGGCATCACCATCGGACTCTGGTATCCGATGATCGGCGGGTATGACATGGTCACCTACCCGTCCCCTCTTGAAGCTAAACGGCTGGGAGCCCTTATCAAGCAGTACGGAATCAGTCTGGTAGTCACTACGCCCACTTTCCTGCGCGGTTTTATGAAACGTTGCGAAACGGACACCTTTCAAACCGTCCGCTATCTGATCGTTGGCGCGGAAAAATTGCCGGAAGACCTTGCTACTGCTTTCCGGGAAAAATTCGGCGTCATTCCCTGCGAGGGCTACGGCCTGACGGAAGCATCTCCCGTCTGTTCCGTCAACTTCATTGATCCGGCGCCATCCAATGCCGCCGGAGACTTCATTCCCGGCATGAAGAAGAGTTCCGTAGGAGCCCTCCTTCCCGGACTCGCCATACGCATCACCAGCCCCCACACGGGACGCGTGGTCCCCATCACTACTCCCGGCATGATCTGGCTGAAAGGGCCGAATATCTTTCCCGGCTATCTGGGCGGCTCGGAAATCGACCGGGACATTTTCGTGGACGGCTGGCTAAAAACCGGAGACATAGGTTCCGCAGACGAATTCGGCTTCCTGAAGATTGAAGGACGCATTTCCCGCTTCTCCAAAATAGGCGGGGAAATGGTGCCTCATGAAGCCCTGGAAGCCGCCATTATGAACATTTGGAATCTGGATCCGGCGGACGAAGAACGACGGATAGCCGTCGTCACCATTCCGGATCCCGTAAAAGGGGAAGCCGTAGCCCTGCTCACCACCCTGGTGACGGATTACGTACACCAGGCTCGGACCCTCATCAGGCATGGCCTGATTGACCAGGGACTGCCGGCCCTCTGGTGCCCCAAGGAAATTATTCCCGTAGAACGCATTCCGGTGCTCCCATCCGGCAAACTGGATATCAAGCAATGCAGGATGCTGGCGTATGAAGCTCTGAACATTCCCTTTGAACCATAATTTATGGAATTCCTGGAGGAAACGCCCGCCGCGCCCAACCCCATCACGGTCAAACAGCTCGTTTACCGCCTGAGGGACACAGTCAGCATCGCCGTGGGTACCCAGTGGGTAGTGGGAGAACTGAGCAACGTCAGGCATCACACCAGCGGCCACGTTTATTTCACCCTGAAGGAGCAGGGAGCGGAAATTTTCTGCGCCTTTTTCAAGGCAGCGGCATCAAAATGTCCCATACGGCTCCAGGAAGGGATGAAAGTCCATGTCCTGGGCAGCGCCACCGTGTACCCGGACCGGGGACAGCTCCAGCTGGTCATCAGGCAGGTAAAAGCCGCGGGACAGGGAGATTTGCAGGCTCGCTTTCTGGAGTTGAAAGCAAAGCTCCAGCGCGAGGGGCTGTTTGACGCGGAACATAAAAAGAAGATTCCCACGTTCCCCCGCGCCATCGGCATCGTCACCTCCCCTACTGGCGCCGTCATCCAGGACATACGGCACGTATTGGAACGCCGTGCTCCGTGGGTGAAGGCTTATCTGCTGCCCGTACGCGTGCAGGGGACGGGAGCGGAGCACGAAATAGCGGCTGCCGTGCGCGCCTGGTCCGGAGCTCCCTCCAACGGCCTTCCCCCCGTGGACGTGCTCATTGTAGGCCGCGGCGGCGGCTCCATTGAGGATTTGTGGAATTTCAATGAAGAAACGGTGGCTCGAGCCATTTACGAATGCACCGTTCCCGTGATTTCCGCAGTGGGTCATGACACGGACTTCACCATTGCGGATTTCGTAGCGGACCTGCGCGCGCCCACCCCCACCGCAGCTGCGGAGCTGGCCACGCCGGACGGACCTGAATGGCTCCGCAAACTGTCCAGAATGGAACAGGCTCTTCAGGCCTCCGCACGGCATTCCCTATTGCGTTCCAAGCTGAAACTGGATGTTTACCTGCGGGGGAAACTGTTGGATGCGTATTCCCTGCTCTCCCCTTATTCCCAGCGCCTGGACGATATGCAAGAAACCCTGCAAAATGCCGCAGCCACGCAAATTTTTCAGAGTACACTGAATATCAATAAATTGGAACACCATCTACAAATGCGCCACCCGGCCCACAGGAATCGGGAGCGCACGCAGCTTCTGGCTTCCCTTCAGGCCGGATTATCTCATGCAGTCGCCGCCCGCATGGCGGATTTATCTTCACAACTTACTCTGATTCAGATGCGTCTTGAAGCTCACAGCCCGGAACAGACCCTTCGCCGCGGATATGCCTTGGTGGAAAACCAGGATAAGCAGCTTATCCGGCAAACAAACCAGGTGAAGGCAGGAGAAAAATTGAAAATCCGCGTTTCCGACGGTTGTTTTTATGTCAGGGATGACACACCGCAATAAACTGTCTACAAACATCTAGCGGTGCATTTTTTGCACTCAATCTAACAAATTGTATTTTTTCTGGATTTTGCAGGAAATGGAACCTATCCTAATAGAAGCTTACCACTGCTTCTATCACCCGGTCCCACAACTCCTGTTCATATGCCTTGTAAAAACATCACCCGTTACACTTACGAAACAACGGCCTTTCAGGGCTACCGGTTGGCGATCTGTAAGAACAAGCGTTTATTCACCCGTTATTTCTCCGATTCTCAATACGGGGGCGCTGATGCGGCGCTTCAGGAAGCCATGAGGGTGAGAGATAATATTTTCAAACTTTTCGAACAGGGCAACCTTACGGTTAGCCAAATTTTCGCAAAATATACTGTGCGCTCTCGCCGTCAGTCCGCAGCTGACCGCCGTGAAAAAATGGTTCATGGGAAAAGGGCTCTCAGCCATGTGAGGCAGAAAGACAAAGTCCGCAGCTAAAGATTCTGCGGAAGCTGTTTTTCAGTTCTGCCTGAGGGTATGAATCATACCGGAAACGTTACATTTGCAAAAAGAGGCACATAATTTGTTGACAGGTCTGGAATCCGTATTCCCCTTCAGAATGCGGAATACCCGTCAATACAGGGAAACGGAACCTGCCCAAAGTTCTTTGATGATGCCATGGGAGGATTAAAGCGGCATTTCGCGTAAAAAGCCCCTTCAGCAATCACGCAGCCGCCCGCAGGCATCCTGTCTCGGTTCAAGGCCCCCAACCGGAGCCTCCTGGAAACTTTGCGTCCCTCCGGTATGCCAATTGAGAACTTTGCCTTTTCCAAAAAAGGAAAGCCTGACTGAGAGCAGGGGCGACTATCTGCGGCGGCGGCGCGAAGCGCGCCTCTCCGGCTCTTCCGCCGGAACTTCCCCTATTTTTCCCAGCACCCTGCGGGCCTCCGTGGTTCGCTTTTGCTTGAGACACACGCCAGCCCAGTTGCGGTGAATTTCATGGTAAAGCTCTCCCAACTGAATAGAGGCCAGATTGTTCCGGAGTTTCTCCTTATCTTCCGGAGTCAACGCATCCCACTCCTCAATCAACTTTCCATATTGGGCCTCCGACAAAGCCCACTGTTCCCTGCCGGCGCTTATCTCCGCCTGAAGATTCAGAATGACCGGCTGAAGCGCCTGAACAAACGTGGTATTTTCACGGGCCACTTTCATTGCCTGCTCCAGATACTTCACAGCCTGATCGTAATCCCGCGCCTTCAGGAAAGCCGCGGCGATATTCACATCTTCATAAGCCCGTTTCACCAAAGCCTCTGCCTGGCTGTATTTTTCAAGTTGGGAGCGCATGGACGCAATATCCTGGCTCAGGCTGGAGCCGCTCAAAATACGGGGAGCATCCACGCCAAGCGTCATGGCGGCTCCTTCCGCACGGGACAACAGGCGGGAAGCCTCCCTCAAATCCCCCATTTGCATCCTTACCTGCGCCAGGGCAAGCATTGTCTCCGGCGTGCAGTCCATCTCCGTTTCAGCCGCACGGAAGCAGATCAGGGCTGCTTCCAGCTGGTCGGCCATGACCTTCAATTCTTCCTGGGAATACTTCCGGCGCGCATTAAGCGACATCTTCAGTTCATTCAGGATAATGCGGCCCATATCAGGGTTGGCGGTCAGGCGGAATTTAGTAAGAAGCTCCCGGGCAATCGCGCTTCCTGTGCCGCTGGGCAACCCGGTAGCCTTGTCAGGCAGGGTATCCTGAAGCAACAGGATTTTAACCATGCTCTTCACATCCTCCGGCTTGTTAAGCATGCTCCTCATGACAGGAGAAACAGCCTGTTTGCACAACGCGGAAAAACGCTCAAACCTGGCCTGGTCATACGCATAACGGATTAATGGCTCCAGGCAAGCTAAATGGAGGGAAACCTGGTCCTCCGGCGTATTTTTCAAAATCACTTCATAAAGCTTTTCCGCCACGGCATCATGCTTGCGGCGGGCGAATTCCTGAGCCCAGTTCAGGCTGACGCCCAGGAGGCGGATTTTGTCCTCCGCCGCCATAGAGGAAGAAGCGGCGAGCTTTTTTTCCAAGAGCGCAGCCAGCATAGGTTCGGATTCTTTCAACATGCCGCGCCGGTCCATTTCCACCGCCAAAAGCCATGCAAAGGAATCTCTGGCTTCGGGAGAATTCATCCATTCCACCTGCTTGTCCACGGAGGATGCCATCTGCGCCAGCTCTGCATCGGAGCCGTTCCAGGAAGCCAGCATATCCTGCAAATGCCCCATGGCCTGCGTCTGGCTGTGCACCTCATGGATGGTTGGCTTGAACCACCCTTCTATCGTAGGCCAGCACTGGATGTAGCCAAACCAGAGCCCTCCCAGGAGGACCAGAAAGAAGACCGGTTTCCAATAAGACTTTTTCTTGCGTGCGGGACGGTAGGGCTTACTGGAAAAATGGCGCTCGGAACTCATGCAGGCATTGAGCCAAAAAGACGGCACAAATCAAGCAAAATAAACGCCTCGCAACGTCTTACGAAACTCCCGCATCCTATCTCCGTGAAGATCTGGAGTTCACGGAGGTTCTGCGTCTGGGGGACGCCATGCGCACTCGGGGAAAACCGGATTCCTTCCAGCAGTCATCCGCTTTCTCCTTCATGCCTAGTTCGTCGTAACAGCGTCCAAGCTGTTTGTAATTTTCCGACCGCTGCTCCCCTTCCAGCATGGGAAGAACCGCCTCAAAAGCCTCTGCGGCCTCCTTCCATTGTTCTCCGTCGCACAGGGCGTACGCTTTGCACAGATAAGACTGCACCAGCAAATCTCTGCGTTCCGCCCCCTCCACGCATTTCAACAGGGAATCCACCGCTCCGGCATAAGCTATCAGGGCGCCTTCCCTGTCCCCTGCCATATCGCAGGCAAGCCCCAGGGAATAATATACGCGGCCCAGGGACAGAAGATCCGAGCCGAAATGGGACTTCCGCAACTGAAGAGCCTTTTCCAGATTCTCCCTGGCCTTACTCCCCTCCCCGGCATCCAGCCATGCCTTGCCCAGTCCTTCGCGTGACTGTGCGGAAATGATGGGAGAAGCCGAGCTGTTGGAAATGGCCTTTAAAAAATCCGCCCGGGCTTCCGGAGCGGCCTTGCGCAAGATGTTGACCCATCCCCTTTGATCATATAACCCGGTCCAAAAAGCATGGTCTGCCGGCAATACGCCGCGGGCAGCTCCTTCCGCCTGGTAAAGATAAGCCAGGGCTTCCTCATAATTCCCCTGCTCCGTAGAAATGCGGGCCAGACCGCGCAGGGCATTGAGGCAGTCATTCAACAGGTAAGAGGCATTTTCCGAGCCGGAAAGTCCCTTTAAAAACAGTTCCCGGGCCTCCTCCTTCCTGCCGGCTTCCAACATGGCCTCCCCCATGCTGATGCTGGCCAGGGCCAGGTCTCCGGTGGTCTTGTCCGGCTGGGAACACAGGGCCAGAGCTTTCTTGAAATACTCGCGCGATTCCGGAATGCGTCCCGTAGTGCGCGCCAGCCTTCCCTGGGCGGCCAAAAGCCTGGACCTGACAGGGAGGGCATCCGGCCCCAGATGCGCGGCGGCATCCACCGCACGCTGGAGCAACATATTTGCCTGCTCATTCCTGTTCAGCATCTGGTCAATGGAACTCATGGTCTGAAGGGTCCGCACCAGCGGTTCGGTCATTCCTTCCTTCTCATATCCCTCCTCTGCGGTTTTCAAATAATCGTAGGCGGAAGTGTACTGGTGCTCCGCCAACAGGGCTTTTGCCACGGCATCCGCGCGGGGGGCCCATACTTGACAGCGTCCGGCGGCGTATCCCGCGTCAATTAATTCCCTGGCCGCAGGAAGAGCAAGAATGGCGCCGCCCCGGCTAATCAACTCGCGGGTAAGGCCCCAGGCCGTTTCTGTCCGCAGTTCCGGATCCCTGATCCATGCCAGGCGTTCCTCCCGGTTGTCCAGAATGCCGGCCAGGCTCTCGCGCGAGGCAAAGACATCCGCCATGAAGCGGGACAAATTCTGCATGGCCTTTTCATCGCTTTTCTGCACCACCACCGGCGGAGTGGTCAACATCCCTTCATCATAGCCGATGCGGTACGCCATATGGTACGTCAGAAACTCCAGCAGCATCACGAGAACGCACAGGCACAGGGCAATCAGCCACTTGGTACGCGGAGACAGAGGGGGCAAAGGAGAAGATGCCTGCATAACAGGTGCATAACGTTACCGGGCGTTCCCCGAATTTCAAGCTTTTTGCACGGGGAGCAATCCTCTGCCGTTTCTGACCGTGGATAAAAAAGAACCATCAACAGTCTGCCGGCCGTCATTGGGAACCGTATCAAAAGCCCCTCCCACCCGTTCTTTCCGGCTATGGACACCCCTATAACTCTGCCGGACGCCTCCGCCGGACCGGTTGGCTCATCCCTTATCCATCCCTGCGCTTTCGTTCGGACGCCCGGTACAACTGCCAGGCATTCCATAAATTATGCCACAGTACATAAAACGTGGGGCCAAGAGCGGCAATGGGGCTGGCATACGTCAAAGCCAGATAAATGGACAGGGTGGTATTCTTCTGGCCCAGCGCCTGGCTGCACTCCGCAGCGCGCGTGCGCCCCCCCAGCAAATGCCCCAGCCCGAAATTGAGCCCGCAAACCAGCAGGGCAATCACGCCGATCTGTTCCAAAACACGTTCCGAAATGCCCTCACGGGAGGAAATATCATAAGAAGCGTTTGCGGCTATCAAAACCAGAATCACCACCCAAATGCCAAAGGTGACGTCTTTCAACTTCCTGGGCCAGGCAATCGCGCGCGGATAAAAACGCCGCGCCGCCAGCGCCAGGGCCAGGGGAAGCAACATGACCAGGGAAATATTCTGGGCCACGTTCAGGTAAATCTCAAAACCGCCCCGCCCCACAACCGCCGGCAGGATGAAAGGCAGCAGGGCGCAGATAATACCGTTAATCAGCAAAAGGGCGGTCAGCATAAACTCCACGCTGCCGCCCAGCAGCCCCATCACCACGGGAGCCGCCGTGGCTGTAGGCATGATGCCTACGAAAAAAGCGGCCTGAGCCAGATACCCATCCCCAAAAACAAGGCGGCACACACCCCATGCCGCCAGGGCGACCATGAGATTAGCCCCCGTCAGGAGCCAGTGAGCCCGTTCCGGCTTCATGCGTTTGAAGCGGATGCCCAGAAAGGTGACGAACAGCATCACAATCAGCATCCACTTGAACGTCCAGCTGTACACATGCAGACCGGGCATCATGTACCCCGCGATGAAGGCCGCCACAATGGCAAATGTGCGGATGAGGGACTTGAACATGCGGAATGCGGTGAAACGATTACGCGGGATTTCCGAGCAAATGGATGAATCCGCCCCTCCCGCGGACGCTCCATCCCAACGAATCTCGCCAACAAATCGGCAAGCCGGCTATCATGCTCTCAACAGCCGGCGCCACTCCACCCCCATGATGCCGGGAAACGCCCATACCGCCATATCCGGCAACAAGGAGACCTGCTGCAACTGGCAACCGTTCCCTGATTCCCCGCTGTTGCATCATGGAGAGAATTGAAAAAAATCCGGGATTACCGGTCCACACGGGCGGCGCGCACCTGAATGGAGTGGTTATGGGCGTCCAGCCCCTCCACCCGGGCGAACTCTGCCACATACGGGGCGGAGTTCAGCACGGCATTCCGGTCCATGCGCACCACGCTGGTGCGGCGCTGGAACTGATCCGCCCGCAAGCCGGAAAAAGACTTGCCGGCGCCGCCGGTAGGCAGCGTATGGCTGGGACCCGCCAGAAAATCCCCGCAGGCTACAGTAGAAAGGGAGCCAGCGTAAATGGCTCCCGCCGTCCTGATGCCATCCAGCACGGCTTCTTCATCCCGCGTGACGAGCACCAAATGCTCCGGAGCAAAGGCATTAACCAGTTCCACCCCTTCCTGAATGGAAGAAACCAGAAAACCGTAGGCATGCTTGTCCAGCACCTCCCGGATGATGGACCCGCGGCTCAGCAGGGCAGCCTGGCGTTCCACTTCCGCCTCCACCTGCTCCAATAACGCTTCCGATGTGGTGACAAAAACAACTACGCTGTCCGGGCCATGCTCGCCCTGCGCCAGCAGGTCGGCAGCAAGGAACTCCGCATCCGCAGTATCATCCGCCAGCACCATTACTTCACTGGGGCCGGGCAGCAAATCAATGGCAACAGCCCCCACCAACTGACGCTTGGCCTCCACTACAAAACGGTTGCCGGGGCCAAAAATCTTCTCCACCGGTTGCACGCTCTCCGTCCCCAGCGCAAGGGCGGCTATCGCCTGGGCGCCCCCTATCTTGACAATCTCCGTTGCGCCGGAGGCTTTCAGCGCATACAAAAGCGCGGGATTCACCCGGCCGTCCGGCCCGCAGGGCGTGGCGGCCACAATCTCCCGCACGCCGGCGGCCTGAGCAAAACCGCCCGTCATGATGGAAGTGGACACCAGAGGAGCTTTACCTCCGGGGATATAAATGCCCACTCGGTCGTACGGAAGGAACCGCTCCGCTACCTCCACGCCCTGCGCATTCACGCCGGACCAATCCCGCCTGCGGCTGCGGTCTGAAAAATAATGGATGTTTGCCAGAGAAACGGCAATGGCCTCCTTCACAGACTTCTCCACCATGGCCTCCGCTTCCGCCAGTTCTGCCTCCGTTACGAACAGGGAGGAAGAATCCAGATGCGCTTTGTCAAATCTGGCGGCATAATCAAACAGGGCTTCATCTCCGCGCGCGGAAACATCCCGGATAATAGCGTTCACGGTATCCCTTACGGAATCCTCCGGGAGTGCGCGGCGGTTCATCCGGCGCTTCATCTCGTCAAAGCAGGTATCGGAAGGACGGTAAATTTTCATAAAAGGTCTCTACAGAAAAACGGGAAGGGAGTTTCACAATCTTTAAGCACGCAGTCAAGCCTTCTGTCCTCTTTGATTTCCGACGGAACTTCACGGCGCCTCCGGACAAAAAATCAAAAGACCAAACCATTCTCCCTTGACCGACACCAAAAATAGGCCTAGCCTTTCTTCCGCAAACATTTGGCCAAACGGCCCACTGTCATGAACATTCACGAATATCAAGCAAAACAACTCTTTGAGCGTTTTGGCGTGGCAACCCCCAAGGGCATTGCCGCCTCCACAGCTCAGGAAGCAGCACAAACGGCCCGGAACATGGGCCTCTCCCAATACGTAGTTAAGGCACAGGTACACGCTGGCGGCCGTGGTAAAGGCACCTTCAAGAACGGCTTTAAGGGAGGCGTCCACGTCGTCAAGTCCGTGGAGGAAGTGGAAGAAGTTGCCGGCAAAATGCTCAACCAGGTTCTGGTCACCAAGCAAACCGGGGAAGCCGGCAAGCTGGTCAGCAAAATCATGGTGGCGGAAGCCGTGGATCTCAAAAAGGAATGCTACTTCGCCATTCTTCAGGACCGCGCCCGGGAATGCCCCGTTATCGTGGCCAGTACGGAAGGCGGCATGGACATTGAAGAAGTGGCCGCCACCCGCCCGGAAGCCATTATCCGCGAACACATTAACCCGGCGCTGGGCATCCTGCCTTTCCAGGCTCTCAAAATCGCCGTGGCGTTGGGACTGACCGGCCCCCTGCTCCGCCAGGCCACCAAGCTTATCACCAACGTTTACAAGCTTTTCACCGCTCTGGACTGCTCCCTGGTGGAAATCAACCCCCTGGTAGTCACCACGGATGACCGCGTGTGCGCCCTGGACGCCAAATTCAATTTTGACGACAACGCCCTGTACCGCCACCCGGAAATCATGGAAATGCGGGATGAAACGGAAGAAGACCCCCGTGAAGTGGAAGCCGGCAAGTACGACCTGAACTACATCGGCCTGGACGGCAACATCGGCTGCATGGTGAACGGCGCCGGCCTGGCCATGGCCACGATGGACATCATCAAATACTACGGCGGAGAACCCGCCAACTTCCTGGACGTGGGCGGTTCCGCCACGGAGGAAATGGTAACCAACGCGTTCCGCATCCTCACCAGCGACAAGAATGTGAAGGCCCTTCTGGTCAATATCTTCGGCGGCATCATGCGCTGTGACGTCATCGCCCAGGGCATTGTGGCCGCGGCGAAAAACATCGACATGAAAATCCCGCTCGTCGTCCGCCTGGAAGGAACCAACGTGGAAATCGGCAAGAAAATCCTCGCAGACAGCGGCATCGCCATCATCCCTGCCGACAACCTGGACGAAGCCGCCCAGAAAGCGGTGGCAGCAGTCAAATAACCCTCACTATTTATTACGACAATGACATCTCTCATTGACAAGAACACCCGTCTGGTCGTGCAAGGCATCACCGGCAGCGCCGGCGCATTCCACGCCAAAAACTGCATGGACTTCGGCACCAATGTCGTCGCCGGCGTGACCCCCGGCAAGGGCGGCCAGCTCTTTGAAGGCAAGGTCCCCGTCTTCGATACTGTAGCGGAAGCCAAAAAGGCCACGGACTGCAACGCCTCCATGATCTTCGTTCCCCCGCCCTTCGCTGCGGACGCCATCATGGAAGCCGCAGACGCGGGCGTGAAGCTCATCGTCTGCATCACGGAAGGCATCCCGGTACAGGACATGCAGAAGGTGAAAACTTTCCTGAAGGACAAGGACGTAACTCTCATCGGCCCGAACTGCCCCGGAATCGTCAATCCCTCCGCTAACTGCAAGATCGGCATCATGCCGGCCTACATCTTCAAACCCGGCAGAATCGGCATTGTCTCCCGTTCCGGCACGCTTACTTATGAAGCCGTCTGGCAGGTTACCAACATGGGCTTGGGCCAGAGCATGTGCATTGGCATCGGCGGCGACCCCGTCCACGGCATGACCCAACAGCAGGCCGTGCAATTCTTCACGGAAGACCCGAACACGGACGCCTTCATCATGATTGGTGAAATCGGCGGTTCCGAAGAAGAAGAAGCCGCTGAATGGATCAAGAACAACTGCAAAAAACCTGTTGCCGCGTTCATCGCTGGAGCCACGGCTCCCAAGGGCCGACGCATGGGACATGCAGGAGCCATTGTTGCCGGAGGCAAAGGTACTGCCGCCGCCAAGCAGGAAGCCCTGAAGAACGCCGGTATTGTAGTTGCCAAGACACCGGCTCAGATGGGCGCCGCCCTGGCGGAAGCCATGAAAAACAAGGGAATGTAATCCCCTCTCTTTCACCTTTTCATATCCAGCGCCTTCCTTTGCCGGAAGGCGCTTTTTTCATGGTAAAACGGAGTTGATTACATAAGCGGATTTTGTCTGAATGGCAACAGAGGAAATTCCCTCCGCCCAGCAGGACGAAACCTCTGTAACCGAAATATTCTTTTATTTGATCTTTCCGTTGATAATTAATACATTGAACTGAATAACCCACATCCGCGGATTCAGTTCGGCGGAACCGCTCCTCTTCATTTTTCCCATAAGGGAAAGAAAGATAACCGGGCAAAAGCCAACCCCGCGGATTTCTCCGTGTCACCCCTTCATAAACCAGACATTGGTTTCTTCATCGTGCCAGACAGCATTCCATGCCTTCCATCCGTGCCTCCGTTCGGCGTAATATCCAAAAGCCGCTCAACTCTGATTTCCGCAACTTCCAATAAAATCCGGGAAGCCCAACGCGGCATGTGAATAATAGCCTCCTGCCCCCACAAACGGTCGCCAACTTTCCCGTAGGGACATTCAATCCACGGGATAAAAATATCTGAAAAACTTTCCGCTTCCTTCCTCGGAAACAGCCAGCCTCAAGCCGAACTCTTCCATGAATGCCAGAATCTCCCACCCTCTTTCTTTCAAAGCTTCAGGGAGATCATTAAACTGGTTCAGGCCACACGTGCGGCGGGTTTGATTTTTGTACTCTCCAAATGCTGGCTAGGCATTCTAACCGGCGTTTTGGGCCCAAGTTATTCAAATTTGATAAATATCAAATAAGACAGTCAGACCAGCGAATAATTCCCCACCATCTAATCCCCCTGATTTACAAACAAAAAAGAGTCTGCCCATGGAGATGCAGGCTCTTAAAAAAGAAAGGTTTTGGCGGAGCGGGAGGGATTCGAACCCTCGGTACCGGTTTTGCCAGTACGTTCCTTTAGCAAAGGAGTGCTTTCAGCCTCTCAGCCACCGCTCCGTCTTGAGTAATGTGTGGAAAAGAAACTACACGCTTCCCAAAATGAAGTCAATACATAAATAATACAGTCAAAAATATCGATCAAGCAATCCTCTCGGTTCTACTGGATTGGGATAGACAGCTATTCATTTGATTGTTCCATTCGGGCAAAAAAACAATCTCCTTGAAAGAGAAAAATATACACAACTCCATATCAATAAATATATTATTAAAATAAACATCCGTTTTTTTCCGAAAAATATATTCAGCATAGCATGAACGCCATTTTCCGGAAACGGCGCACACCTGATTGGGAAAATAGCAGGAAAGACCTATTCAAACCCCGCAATGCTCGGCAATGACTTCCAGGAAATCATCCAGGTAACGGGCAGCTTTCTGCTCTCCAATGCCGTGAACATTCATAGCGCCACGGCGGGTGGTAGGTTTCAACCTGGCCAGACCTTCCAGCGTAGAATTGTGAAATACGGCATAAGCCGGAATCCCGGCCTCCCGAGCCAGTTCATTCCTCAGTTCCTTCAACTTCAAAAACAAATCCTCGTCAAACTCTCCCAGGGCAGCCAAATTTCCCGTAGACCGGACTCTGGCCTGCTCCATAGATACGGATATTTTTCCCCGGCGGGCAAAAGGCCAAACCAAAGATGCCTTCTTGCGCCCCATCATCACTTCATTGCCTTTCGGACTCAGGGTAATCCGGGGACGATCCGCATCTCCGCTCATTCTGGTCAATCCCGCCATCTGCATGGCTCGGAACAACTGGCGGATATCGTCCTCGCTCCATCGGGAAAGGATGCCATAAGTACTCAGCCGGACCAGGGATGTTCTTAACAACTCCTGGGTTTTCGCCCCTTTGAGCATCTGAATAATCTTCGTCTTGCCCCATCTTCCCTGCCATGAACCATCAGCCAGACGCACGGATGCGCGCGCAATCCCGCTCAACGCCTGCCGCACCACCAAGGTCTCTTCCTCTCCCAGAGATTGGCCTTCCTCAACGCCCAGCGTCAGGCACTGATCACAGTGGCCGCACGGAACTCCATCTTCCTCCCCGAAATAATTCAAAATCCATTGCTGACGGCAGCCGGAGGAATAAGCGAACTCCGTCATTGCCTTCAGTTTCTCCCGGTCCCTCACTTCCTTTTCCCTCAGGGCGTCTCCATCCAGAGGAATTTTCAAACCGCTTATGGAAGGATCCGTTACTCTGGTAAGCTTCACGCGTTGTCCCGGAACGTCATGACGGCTGATCGCTCCATTGCGTATAAGCACGGATAAAGCTGCCCCCACCTGCATGGCATTACGGCATTTGAGACGCTCCGCCATTTCCTCCAGAGACCACATGACATCGTGGGTTTCCGCACTGCAATGCTTCCTGAGCAACTCGTACAGCTCCACAATCAATGGAATTCCCGGATTTACTCCTTCAATAAAAAATTCCTGGGTCCGCAAATCCGCATGGTTGAACAAAAGTTCGCAATACGCTTCATTCCCGTCTCGTCCGGCTCGTCCGGCCTCCTGATAATAGGCCTCCACACTGCCGGGAATTTCAAAATGAGCCACAAACCTGACGTCCGCCCGGTCAATGCCCATGCCAAACGCATTTGTGGCAATAACAATATCCGCATGACGGTTCATGAAAGCGTTCTGGGCCTCCTCCCTCTGCTCATCCGTCATGCCGGCGTGGTAGGCAGTCACGCTCAATCCAAGCTCGGAAAGAGCCTCATATACCTGCTCCACTTTTTTGCGGGTGGAGCAATAAATAATGCCCGTCTTGTGACGCTTCACCAATTCATACAATCTCCTGTACTTGTCTTTGTGCGTATCGCACGCAGTAATGCGGAAATGCAGATTTTCCCGCGCAAACCCGCGCACAATCGTCACCGGGTCATCCAGCCCCAGATGTTTCAGAATATCTTCCCGCACCCGCGGCGTGGCCGTAGCGGTCAGCGCAGCCACCTGGGGCCTCCCCAGCATCTCAACAGCTCTTCCCAGCTTCAGATAATCCGGACGGAAATCGTGCCCCCACTGGCTCAGGCAATGCGCTTCATCCACAGCCACCATATTTACATCCACCTCCGCCAGAGCATGCATGAATCCTTCATGACCAAAACGTTCAGGAGCCACATACACCAGCTTGAACGCTCCCTTCCTCATTCCGTCCAAACGTTCCTTTTGCTCAGTAAAACTCAGGGAACTGTTAATCATGGTGGCGGGAATCCCTCTGGCGGCAAGGGCATCCACCTGATCTTTCATTAAAGAAATTAGAGGACTGACAACCAGGCAAACCCCGTCCCGGCACAAGGAAGGAAGCTGATAACACAGGGATTTTCCTCCTCCCGTGGGCATCACTACCAATACATTGCGGCCTTCCATAATGGAAGCCACCACTTGATCCTGGCCCTCTCTCAAGACGGAAAAGCCGAAGAACTTCTTCAATGCCTCCATCGGCGACCTGATCACCTTAAACTCGCTCATTTCCTCCATTTAGTGTGCCACAGGCCATTCCATGACGCAACGACTTTCCCCTCTTTCTCCATCCCGCAGTCAACGGTTCCTTTTCTGAAAATTTATTTTCCCGAAAAGAGAAAAATGAATTTTTTTCTCAAATCATCTTACAAACATCTTGACTTTCCCGAAGAAAAATCTATATTTCTCTCACCGCTTACGCGGTAAACGACGCAAGTCAAAGCGCCCGTAGCTCAATTGGATAGAGCGTCTGACTACGGATCAGAAGGTTTGGGGTTCGAATCCCTACGGGCGTGCCACTTGCATCACTACCAGCAAATAAAATGATTCCTGCCTGAACATCACGGCGGGATTTTTTGTCTCTACTGGTAAATACATATGGGGGCGCCATGGTTTCGACTGGAAGTCTGCGGTGCTGGCTGCATGTGAAGGTTAATCGGCTGGCCTTCTAAAAAGCCGATTAAAAAAATAAATGCAGAGTCTAACGACCTTGCTCTGGCTGCTTAATTAGTTCAGCCGCGTCAGAACCTCAACGCCTGCTAGAGGGGACGACGAAGAGACAGCAGGCTGGTGCAATGCGGGGTTGCCGCGCAACGCACGAGACTTCCACAGGCAACTAGCGAGCTTGCCTAGTTGACGCATGGCGAAGCAGCCGCGAAAGCAGCAATATGCGTCTGAACATGGAGATGCCGTCATCAATGGCCTTCAGGACACGGGTTCGACTCCCGTCGCCTCCACCATTTCAAAACAACCGCAAGCGTTTGAAAAAGAACGCTTGCGGTTTTTGTTTTTATAGAGCCGCAGTACATGATAACGGCTTTTGGAAACAATGTACTGTAATTTGTACGCAGGAATACTCCTTTCTCCCAGGCAGTAGGCGGAAAAGGATGTGGAGGAAGCATCCTTGATAAGGAACAAGCTATTTCATCTATTCACCCCCTCTTACATTGCCATGCTCTAAAGCCGCTGCATCACATATCCCCCAGCCAGCCGCCATCATGCAGTCAGTCCTACCTTATTTGCTGATATCCTTATTATTTTCTGATGGTAAAATACTTGAAGAATGATATGGAGGCAAAATCCACCAGTATGAACTGTGCATAATTAACAGGGGTAAAAATACGGCGGCCTCCAAGGCTATTGACAGCCTCAATCGTCAGCAGAACGGCTTCACCAAACTCAACGGCCTCATCATCTCCTGCGGAATGATTCAGCACAGAGGTATTTCCCAGCCTTGCCCATACCTGGACAGCTTGCCAGTCCTCTTCCATGTCCTCAATGACGGCTACAGCCGCGCCTAAAGCCGGGGCCTGGTTGGCCGGTATGTCATTCTGTTTATAGCGGTCTATACGGGTATATCCATCCGAATCCTGGTAGATGGCTGTCAGCGTGAATTCCCGCCAGTTGCCGGGCTTGGAAAACTGTATTTGTATCTCTCTCATGGTATGATTACGCTAATCTGTTGATTTCAATAACGGCGGTACATAACACCACTTCCCTGAAAATCTGCTCCCGCTCACGGAAAATGTCATCCTGTGTAAAACGTCCAGATTGAGACCACGCTCCTGTCCGGCATGCTGGCAAGAGTTGATAAAAATATTCCAAGCCGGCAGTATGTATTTTATATGGAAAACTCCTCTCATCAAACAACCCGCCGGAACTTCCTGAATCAATTAGGTCTGGCGGCGGCAGGAATGGCGACGGGCGATACAGCCCTTTCCGCCACACAATATAGTTCCGGCATTCCTAAAAATTCCGTACCGGATATTACTCCCGACAATTCCGCCAAAAGAGTGATCATGATTTCCCTGGACGGGATTTGTCTGGAAGGTTTTCAAAAGGCGCATGCTCCCTCCTTAAAAGGAATGATGTCACAGGGAGCTTTCTCTCTGGATACGAGGGTTGTGATGCCCTCCGTCACTTTGCCTAACTGGACCAGTCACTTAACCGGCAGCGGCCCGGAACAGCACGGTGTCTTCAATAATAACTGGACGCTGGCAACTTCCTCCTACCCCGCCGTACGGAAAGACGAAGACGGATATTATCCCTCCGTATTTCAGGCCCTGAAACAATGCCAGCCTTCCTGTAAAACAGCTTTTTATTATAATTGGAAACCTCTCGCCTATCCGTTCAACGAAAAATATCTGGATGAAATCAAGTATCTGAAAGACGATGCCTATATCCCCAATTACAATCAGGCTTTTCAATTCATCATGAAACACCGCCACATCCCGACTGTGGTTTTCCTCTATTCCGTTCATACAGATAATGCGGGGCACAAGTACGGATGGATGTCCAATGAATATCTTCAATCTATTGAAGAGGCGGATCAGCAAATTGGAATCTTTTTTCAGAAATTGAGGCAGGAAGACTTATTCAACGATACGCATTTTTTATTTTTGACGGATCATGGGGGAATCGGAAAAGGCCACGGGGGTACGAGCGCAGCGGAAATGATAGTTCCATGGGGAATTTCAGGCCCGGGCATTAAGAGGAATTTCCTGATCACCGAACCGAACAACACCACCAATACCGCTCCCATGATTCTTCATTTATTCGGAGGAAAGCCACTACCGGAATGGACGGGGAAAGTCATTGAAAGCGTGTTCCCATCATAACCCAGCACCTTGTTTCTTCTGATGCAATTTGCCGTCTCTTCACGGAAAAACAAAAAACATGCCTGCCGCTGGCATTCCCTGCCGGAGTTGAACCGAGCCTTTGCCGTTGGAGAGACGGCCTTCCTGACCGCTAGAAGAAGGGAACATGACAGCCGGAATAAAACGGCCTGCTTCCCACAAGCCGCTACAGCTTGCATAGCACTTCCCCGGAAAGAGTCAATGATTTTCACCGTATTTTTTCTCCTTTTTAATCAAACAAGGAATTCCAACAGGAGGCTATCAGCCGCCTCAAAGCGCAACAGAACCTGTTCAGGCGTGTTTTTTCCAAAGACATGGAGACAAGCTTATCCCAACCAGACCATCAGCTTTCTGATGTTTTCCAACCATCCTTTTTTCAACCGTTGCCCGCCCATACGCATAAGATAAGGGGAAGGATTGCGCCTGTTTTTTCTATGGAGGACAATAAAGCGCACGGCCTCCACTGCCAGCCCAGCCTCTCTCCTGAATTCTGACCGTATTTTTGCGCACGAACTGGTTCATGACCTCCAGACACACAGCATGGACTGCAAACAGCAACATTTTTTCACTGGCAGTACGTTGCTTCCCTGAAAAATCGTCCGCCTTAACCTCTCCCATTTCATCCCCCTGCCGTCTTTCATAATGAATTGTTCACTCAGCCCTTCTGGCTCCTTTCCCACCTTCATGGCAATCATCCCACGTAACCGACATGAGCAGGCCATTCAGCATTTAATAATTCAAGGCTCGGGCACTCTCTCCTTCCGGGTGATCGTACCGCATCAAAAGACATCTTATGATGCGCCCTACCGCTAAGGTGTTGTTCATTTTTCCTCTTTTATTTCCGGCAAAACCACAGGTTCACCCAAAAAACGAGGTTCACGACTCCAAACCCACAAGTCCAGCATCATCCATACGCGGGCCGCACGCTCCCTGAACCAGCTTTTCATACGGGAACGGCGGTTAGGAACATCCGGCGCGCTGACGGCCCAGGCATCCATCCCCTCATGCGCCGCGATTGCCAGGGCGCGTTCATTGTGAAATTCCTGAGAAACAATAATCATCGCCGAAACACCAAAAATTTCCTTCATCCTCACGACAGAATCCAGAGTCCGCAACCCTGCAAAATCACATACAATCCGCTCCTCTGGGACGCCACGCTCCACCAGAGCCTGTTTCATCCATTCCGGTTCATTGTAAGCATGAGAACTATTATCTCCGGAAACGATGAAAACCGTTGCCTTTCCATTCTTCCAAAGTTCCGAGGCCGTATCCATCCTGTTATGGAAATATCCGTTAGGGGTGCCCATGAATGTCGGGGAGCATCCTAACACCAGAACAGGAGCACGAACGGGGACATCTCTGGAATGCTCAACAATCCTCCCCCCTGAAACGGAATCAATGTACCATTCCGCAGCAACACACATCACAACCGATGCCGCAAGAATGCCTCCTGCTATTTTCAACGCCAACAGCATTCCCTTTTTTCCGAGGAACCATGAACCATCTGATTTTCCCGACCGGAAGATACCCAACAACTTCATACTCCGTGTTTCCATTTCAGCCAGCAAATAATGATTGGAGCCAAACAAAAAAGGCCCGCCAAAAACGAGCCTTTAATTTACATAATTTACTGTTATTTAGAGAAGTACCCCCGACCGGACTCGAACCGGTACGTCCTTGCGGACAACAGATTTTAAGTCTGCAGCGTCTACCATTCCGCCACGAGGGCATTGACCGGACGGCACTCTACAGGAATGCCGCCGGGATTCAAGCACGAATCCCTTCCGATTTTTAAATATTAATCACGGACCTCCACCACCATGCTGATTTCCACCGCTACATTGAGCGGCAGGGCGGATACGCCTACCGCCGTGCGGCTGTGGCGGCCAATTTCTCCAAAGGCTTCCACCAGCAGGTCGGACGCGCCATTCAGCACCTTGGGATGGTCATAAAAATCCGGTCCGGCATTCACAAATCCGTTCACGGCCACGATTCTGGATACTTTTTCCAGAGAACCCACCGCCTGCACGATGACGGCCAGACGGTTCAACATAGCGGCGCGCGCAGCGGCCTGCCCTTCTTCCACCGTCAGATCCTGCCCTACTTTGCCAAAGTATTTGTCGTCCCCGTTCACGGAAATGCCGCCGGAGAGGTGAAGCAGGTTGCCCGTGCGTACGCATTGCACATAGGAGCCTACGGGAGCGGGAGCATCGTAAATGGCGTACCCAAGGTCGGAAAGTCGTTGACGTATTTTATCCATATAGAGCATTTGACAGAAGTTGAATTGAAAGGATTCAACCGGAAATATTTGCATTTCCAGATGCCTTTCATGACATTTTGAACAATTTTCGGTCTGTTTGCACGTAAAATGATTGCCATCCCCCTCATTTAGTTGCTATTGAAACAACCCGTACATGATGACCGACGAAACTCCCTCCACAGACCCCAAGCAGCAGATTCCGGATCTTTCCGGCTTGGCCGACTTTCAATTTGGTCCGGCCTGGGCGAGACCTGGAGCCCGTCAGGAACGGCCTGCATCCTACACGGAACGCAGATTCGGCGACAGGCAGGGAGGCGACCGCCGCCCGCGGCGCGACAACCGCGAAGGACGCCAGCCCCGGGGAGAACGTCGCGTTGACGGCCAAAGCGGTGAGAGAAGGTTTAACCGGGAAGACCGCACGCGCGGCTCCTTCCGCAACCGCCGCGATCAGACGCCCCGCTCCGCCGTGGCGGAACCGACGGAAGGTCTGCGCGTGGAGCTGCGCCCCGTGGATTCCGGGCTGGCCGCCTTGCACCAGGAAGTACAGAAACACCGCCGCACCATTTCCCTGCTGGATCTTGCCAAGGTTGTCATGGGCTCCTACGACCGTTATGACCTGGTATTCATGAAGCAGGAAAACGGCCCGGATCTGTATCATTGCAAGCATGGAGACGGCGCCTGCTTTATTTCCCGGCAGGAGGCCGTCAAACACCTCTGGCAGTCCTCCTGGATGCCCAAATATTATGAATCCGTAGAACAGGAAGTGGAAGCTCCAAAAGGGGATTTCAAAGCCATTGCCAAATGTTCCCTGAACAACGAGCTGGTAGGCCCCGTCAACTGGCACGGCTACCAGTCCGCCCTGATGAATCTGCATCGCACCAAATTTGCCAATATGCCTTTTGAGGCTTTCCGTTCCAAGATTGTGACGGACAAGAGCGAAGAAGCTGTCCAGGCATGGCAGGCATCCGTTTCCAAACGCACCGCCTGGAAGCCCCTTCGTGAAGGAGCCTCCGAGGCGCTTCTGGAATCCCCTGCCGCGGTAGAACAGGATTTCGAATCCAACCATTTTGACGAGTGCTATGACGTTACGGATAAGGTGTTCGTCAACGGCGCCGTGAAGAAAAACCACCTCTCCCCCGGTCTGTGGGCGCACCTGATCCAATTATCCGGCACCACCCGCCGCCATCCCAGCATGCTGATTCCAAACCTTTGCCACGGGTTAGCCCGGCATCATATGCCTATTTTCAAGTGGAAAGGCAACCATTACACCGGCCCGGCGCGCCCCAAGGCCATGGAAGAAGGCACCGTCTTATCAGATTCCCTGATGTCCATTGCCACCTGGGCGACCAATAATCCCGGCAAAGGCGTCGACGTCATGCTTAAAGAGCTGGCCCCCGTCCCGGAACAGGAAAAGGCCACGGAAGAGGAAGTAGCCCAGGCCATGGAAAAACAGCAGAATTTGGTTCGCGACCTGCTCTGGCTGTCTGAACAGGGCTATATCCTGGTTTTCTCCAATAACACCGTCAGCCGTCCAAAAACCGTTTCCGCCCAGGCGACTTCTCCCAAGAAGGCCCTCAAGGAAAAACGGAAACCGGAAGAGAAGGGACAGGACGCGCCGGCAACGGGCTCCGCTGCACCAGAAAAACAGACGGCTGCCTCTCCTTCCGGGGAAATGCCCGCCCAGGAGGAAGCATCTGAAGAAAACAGCGTGATTACGGAACATGAGGAGCTGCCCCCTGTTCCGGCGGAAGAACTTCCTGAAGATAATATTCCGGAGGAAGTTTCCGCAAAAGCCTGACGCCTTCCCTTATATCTCCCTTCCCGTCATACAGTCCGCAGGATTATCTTGATTCTGCGGACTTTGTTTTGTAGAAGTGGGAAAAATCAACAGGATTTTACAATATGATCAGTACAACAATGGCAGCTGCTCTTAATGAGCAAATCAAATGGGAAATGTATTCAGCCAACCTTTACCTAGCCATGTCCGCCTATCTTCAGGATGCCGGTTTGACGGGTTTTTCCCACTGGATGCGCATTCAATATCAGGAAGAAACCGCTCATGCGCTGAAATTTTATGATTTCCTTCTTTCCCGCGGAGGTCAGGTTACAATGCTTTCCATAGACGCGCCGGATGCGAACTGGTCCAATATTCTTGAAATTTTTGAAGAAACGCTGTCCCACGAACAGGAGGTCACGCGCCGCATCAACGACTTGGTGCACCTTGCCAAGGAAGAGCGGGATTTCGCCACGGATATTTTCCTGCAATGGTTTGTCACCGAACAGGTGGAAGAGGAAGAAACCGTCAAGGACATCATCAGCAAATTGCGCATGATCAAGGGAGAAGGACAGGGAATGCTGCTTCTGGACAAAGACCTGTCAGCCCGCACCTTTACGCCGCCTCCCGCCAACTAATCATTACTATTATTCTCCGCCTCCGCCCATTCTCTGAAAAAGAGTTCCAGAGAGAACTTGCCGGAGAATGGCGGAGGAATAAAATACCTTGCGGATACAGGCATAAGATTGGCGGCATGCAATGATGTTGCCGGTAATAATGCTTTATTCCATGATTTTCTGCCTGCAATGATGCAAGCAGCTGGCGTTGCTGTATTGCCGGGCTGAAAAACGGCAAGCAACGCCGTCTTTCTTTTTTCAGGAAATAGACCAGCGGATCACACAATTTTCCGTTGTGCGGAACCGTGAGGAATATCCAGAATATGAGCATGGACGGCGTAACTGACCTTTTACGCACCGTTCCGGTAGAAAATGCTGCGTCCTTTGTAATAGCGCATTAACGAGTGCGGGTGATGTGCCCGGACCTTTCATTTCTACTGCTCCGTTTTCAAAAATAGGCCGTTCCAGATAATAGGAGCCTTTCAGGTAATCTCTTAGAAACCCGGCAGTCTTTTTTCGTCTCCCTGAACACTTCCCCTATTACTTCCGTCTGCCTTTGACTTTTGGGGAAAAAGCAATTTTTTCTCTCTCAAAAGCGGAGCATAACACTCAAGCCGGCCCCGTGACAGCGCTTGCTCCATCAGCGCGGCAGAGTATTTCCATTTGACTTTTTCTCCCCCTTCAAGACCGTTTAAAAAGGTTTTATCCTGCCTTTACGCGCCAATGCGCGTCATAGGTCAATATCACCGCAAAGTCCCCCCTGCAGCAGGAAGGAGCCCTGAAAGAAAGGTTTCGACGGCAAACTTCCTTTCCTAATCTTCCGGCAGGCACGCAGAGGTTCCAAGCCTGCCTCAAGGACAGGAAAATATTGCTTCCTGCTGTATAAAATTTTCGTCCGGCAAGCCTTTATTTCCCATGAAAATCCTCTGCACAAGAGCTCTCTCCAATCCAGGCTTGTCATGCTGCAACGCCTCTTTATGCCAGATTTGCTTCGGATTCCCGGAAGTTTTGTAAAAAACTAACGTTTTTCAATAGTTTACATCTATTTTCAACATGTTATTCACATTCTATATTCAAAATATATCCATTCTATTAACAGTCAACATATTGTATTCCAAATACCATCAAAATGCTTATTATCCGCAAATGTAAAATTTTAATAAAAATTTATATTTTTGACTTGCCCGCAGAAGGACGCGGCGGTAGGTTGGCCGAACCGCCGGCGAGTCTCCGGGCGGGTATCGCTATCAATCCTCCCATACATTCACAACAATCATGAGCTCCATTTCTGAAGAAGCAAACAAGCTGGCGGATTTCATCCTGTTCACGCAACGTTCCTGCATTCTGAATCTTTCTTCAGAATTGAATGAGGGCAAGGTTTCCTACCCCCAGTTTTTCCTGCTGACTTATCTGGCCAGCGAAGATTTTCTGAGCATGTCCAGCATTGCCCTGAAAATGGGGCATTCTACCGCGGCCGCTACCGGGATGGTGGATAAATTACAGGAAATGGGCTACCTGAAACGCATGAGCGCGGCCAAAGACCGCCGCAAAATCATGGTCGCCATCACTCAGGAAGGGCGCGACCTGGTGGGACGCATGCGCCAGAATATCGTTCGGGATCTGGCAGCCCTGATGGCTGGAACGGATCCGGACGCACGCCAGACGCTTGCCGATACTGGAAAATCCATCAGAAAGCGCCGTTTGGCCTGATTTCCGACTGTTTCCTTTCCCTGCCCTTACGGAAAAACCGTTTCCTCTGTTCCGGGAAAAGACTTTTTCTTTTCCTTTCTTTTTTAAAAGGCTTCCGGGGAGATTGTTTTTGCCTGAACTGTGGCATCGTGTTAAATACTGGCCGTCACGAACGCAACAGACCATGGATCTCCATACCTATTTACGCAATTTTCCAGACGCCCAGGGCCGCTTTGGCGAATACGGCGGCGTTTACCTGCCGGACGAGCTGGTTCCCGCCTTTGAAGAAATTACGGAAGCCTACCAGACGATAGCCCACTCCGCCCAGTTCATTAATGAACTGCGGCGCATCCGCAAACAGTTTCAGGGGCGCCCCACCCCGGTTTACCACTGCGAGCGCCTTTCCCGCCATCTGGGCACCGCTCAAATTTACCTGAAGAGAGAAGACCTGAACCATACAGGCGCCCACAAGCTCAACCATTGCATGGGGGAAGGCCTCCTGGCCAAATACATGGGCAAGAAGCGCATTATCGCGGAGACGGGCGCCGGCCAGCATGGCGTGGCGCTGGCTACGGCCGCCGCCTTCTTCGGCCTGGAATGTGAAATCCACATGGGTGCGGTAGATATCGCCAAACAGGCTCCGAACGTCACCCGCATGAAAATTCTGGGCGCCAAGGTGGTGCCTGTCACGCACGGCCTCCAAAGCCTGAAGGAAGCCGTGGATTCCGCTTTTGAATCTTACCTGAACAGTTACCAGGATTCCATTTACTGCATCGGTTCCGTGGTTGGCCCCCACCCCTTCCCTCAAATGGTGCGTGATTTTCAAATGTGCATCGGCGTGGAAGCCCGGGAACAATTCCTGGAAATGACGGGGCTTCTGCCGGACGCTGTCTGCGCCTGCGTAGGCGGCGGCAGCAATTCCATGGGCATGTTTACCGCCTTCCTGGGAGATCCGCTGGATATTTATGGCGTAGAACCCCTCGGCAAAGGCCCCAGGCTTGGGGATCATTCCGCCTCCATCTCCTATGGAAGCAAGGGAGTACTGCACGGGTTTGAGAGCATCATGCTTCAGGATGAAGACGGCAATCCGGGACCGGTCCATTCCGTAGCCAGCGGTCTGGATTATCCTTCCGTAGGGCCGGAGCATGCCTATCTGCACGACATCGGCCGCGTTAACTATGTCACCGCCACAGACGAGGAAGCCGTGGACGCCTTCTTCAAACTCTCCCGTTACGAAGGGATTATTCCTGCCCTGGAAAGCTCCCACGCTATCGCGTATGCCATGAAGTGGGCCCGGGAAAACAGAGGCGGCGCCATTCTGGTAAACTGCTCCGGCCGAGGAGACAAGGATGTGGATTACGTCGTAGAGCATTACGGCTATGGGGAAGACCGCCAGTTCCCCGCCTGATTGCCTGCCTTTTCCCATTTTCGGCGGATGAAGGACGCAGTCATCCTTCATCCGCCATTCTTTCCGCAAGGCTCTTACCGCCTCCACGCCTCCTTTTCATGAAAGAATTGTCCCGTCTGGTTCACCGGAGTTTTCACATTATTCCGCGTCAGGAAGATTTCCGCCCCCTGGTTTTGGGAGCCTCCGGCCGTACGATCGTCCGCATCCATGTTGACGGCCGCACATGCATCGGCATCCAGTGGAGAAATGACCGTTCGGACAATGATTCCTTCATTCCCGCAGCCCGGCATCTGCACGCCCACGGTGTCAACGTTCCGGAAATTTACGATTACGAACCTCTTGGCCCCGGCTGCGGAGCCGCCCTAGTGGAAGACCTGGGAGACGCCAACCTGCTGGCTTTCCGGAAAGAACCCTGGCCTTCCCTGCGTCTGCGTTACATCCGGGCTATGGAACAACTTCATCTGCTTCACTCCTGCCCGTTTCCGGAGAATTTTCCCCTCCAGCCCGCTTTTGACGAGGCTCTGTACCTCTGGGAACAGTCCTATTTCGCCGAACATTTCCTGGGCGCCCATCTGGGGCTGGAAACGGCTTCTTTCTTGAACCATCCCGCCCTGAAAGAGCAGGCGCAGTTTCTGGCAGCCCTTCCGGAATGCCCCGTCCACCGGGACAGCCAGTCCCAGAACGTGCATATCCACGCGGGAAAAACCTGGCTGATTGATTTTCAAGGCATGCGCGGCGGACGTCCGGAATATGATCTGGCTTCCCTGGTCTATGACGGCTACGCCCGTCTGGAACCGGAACAAACGGATGAATTGCTCAGGGAGTGGGAAAATATCTCCGCTCACTCCATAGATCACCGCATTTTCCGCGCCTGCGCCCTCCAGCGGATTATGCAGATGCTGGGCGCTTACGCCAATATCGGCCACAACCAGGGGAAAACCTGGTATCTGGATCAGATTCCCGCCGGGCTGGAACACCTGCGGAGGCTTCTGCCAGGCTCCACGCTTGCAGAACCGCTGGCTGCTATGCTAGCATGATTTTTCCCAGCCCTTCTGATGAAGCTTCCCCCCAAATTCCTGCTTGTCCTGTCCCTGTTCCAGATTTCCCTGGGGCTGGGCTGGATTCTGGGGTATGCGCTTCTTTCTCCTACCATTTTCTGTTATGAACAGGCGGCGGAACGTTTTCTGGCAGGGAAATACCAAACCATTCGCCCCGAAGGATTGAATACGGAAAGCAGCATCGTCCTCCAGCCCTACGATTATTTCAACAAAGGGCAGACATCCCAGCTCCCCGTGGTTTCCCTGCACCGGGAATCATCACTGAACAGTTTCGCTTCCTATCCTCCCAATCCCATGGATTACACGGTGCTGTTCCGGCACCTGTATGAACAGGGAGCCAGGAATGTTTACGTGATGTCCCCCATGACCTGGGAAGAAAAGCCGGACAGCATCGTCAAAGCCGCCGTGGGGTATGAACTGGACCGCTTCCGCCACAAGGCTCTGGGACGGCAGATGAGCGAGTCCTCCCGCCATGCCCCCCTCCCGCCGGATTGGAAAGACCTGGTTATTCCCGCCCCCAATATCGCAGGAAAGACGGACCAGTTCCCGCGCGCGGACAGGTTCGTAGGGGAACCTCCGCAAATAACCACGTCAGCCCCCTCCCTGGGAACCGTTGTGGAAAATAACGATCTGTTTTCCCCATCTCCGGAAAACAGGGTCTCCCCGCCGCTTTTTATCCGCTGGGGCGGGGATATCATTCCCACTCTTCCTCTGATAGCCGCTTTGAATGCCCTGGACCTGAAACCCGGCGATGTCAGAATCATTCCGGGAGACACCCTTTTTCTGGGCGGCAAACGCTCCATTCCATTAGATAAATACGGCCGCATCCCCCTGGCGGCAAACAGCAGCCCCACCATTCTGGACACCAAGGAAGTGATCGTCCCCGTCATGTCCGGCCTGCGTCCGCCGGATACCACTGCCGTCAGAAAACTGCTTTCCTCTGCGGACGCGGTCCTCGTTTCCGAACCCTCCACCCTTTCCGACACGCCGGACGCGCAATCCCTTCTGGCGGCGCAGACTGTCCGCAGCATCATGGGAGCGCTTGCCCCTGCCCCTGCCATTCTGATACCCGTAGCCCCCGCCTGGGTACAGTGGATCATCGTGCTGGACGTCCTGCTTCTGTCAGTATGGGCTTTGCGTTTTCAACGCAGAGGGCGCTTCATCACCTGGGGTCTCTGTATCCTGTTCGTTCCCTTCATCGCATGGTATCTCTTTTCCGCTCATGATCTATGGTTCCCGGTCATGACTCCCGTAACGGCGATACTGTGCGTAGCCTTGGCGTGCAGCCTGTTCCCCCAGCTCTCCCCCCCCTCCCGCGATGCTGAGGATGAAGACGAGGAAGACGACGACGCTCCATCGTCGGCAGGCAGCGGCGCCGGCCATGTGTTGCCCCAGGACAACCTGTACCAGGAACCCAACGAAGTACCTATTCCCCATCATTCCAAAAGAGAACGCCCCGACTCATGACACAGCGTAAGCATATCCTCTTCATCTGCACCGGCAACACCTGCCGCAGCCCCATGGCGGAAGGCCTGTTCCGGAAACTTTCCTCGCGCCATCCGGAATGGCAGGCCGGTTCCGCAGGAACTGCCGCATGGCCCGGGCAGGAGGCCAGCCCGGAAACGCTTCACGTCCTCCGGGAACATGGCGTCAACCTCTCCAGCCATGAAAGCCGTCCTGTTACGGATGAACTGATGAAAAACGCCACAGATGTCTATGCCATGACGGAGAGCCACCTGGCCGCCCTGCTTGCCAATTTCCCCGAATATGCGGATAAAGTCAGGCTGGTCACCTGCTACACGGGCAACCGCGGCATCGCCGATCCCATCGGCTGCGGACAGGCAACCTACAACAAAGTAGCGCAGCAACTGACCACCGCCATTCAGGCCATCATCGCCCGGATGGAACAACAGGAGTAACTCCTCTTTGACTCCTTCCTCCCTGTCATGGCTCCCTCTTCCATACGCATTAATCTGTCCTGCCAGGAACTGGTGCTGGAAAAATCCGGAAAAATCCTGCTCCGCTGCCCCGTCTCCAGCGGGAAAGCGGGAGCAGGCTATGAAGAAGGTTCCGGGAAAACCCCCACAGGACATCTCCGCATCTGCAAAAAAATCGGGGACGGAGAACCGGAGGATACTATTTTCATCTCACGCCTTCCGGCAGGCCGCTATCCCGCCGCTATCCCGAAAAGTATGGATGAACATTCCGACTTCATCCTGACCCGCATTCTGTGGCTGGACGGACTGGAACCGCACAACGCCAATACCCGGAGCCGTTATATTTACATCCACGGCACCAACGATACGGAACTGCTGGGCACCCCGGCTTCCCATGGCTGCATACGCCTTTCCCCCAGGGATATGCTGGCGCTTTTTGCTCTGGCGGAAGAAGGAATGGACGTGTTCATTCAATGTTAATCCGTTCTTTTTTAGACACAATCTAAAAAAGTTATTCGCGGAAAAGGAAAATAATTGAACAAAGGCTCTCTTGGGATGTATAAAGTATGAAGGTATCGGTATTTGGCTGCCGTCTTCCTGTTCCATAAACATCCACTCATCCCCAATCAATCATGGACGATCCGGTCTTATTATCCCGTCTCCAATTCGCCATTACGATCATGTTCCACTACATCTTCCCGCCGATGACCATCGGCCTGGGGGTGGTTCTGGTCGCCCTGGAAGGCCTCTGGCTGAAAACGAAAAATGACCTCTACCACAAGCAGGCCAAATTCTGGACCAGAATCTTCGGCATTATCTTTGCCCTTGGCGTAGCCTCCGGCATCGTGATGGAATTCCAGTTCGGCACCAACTGGGCGGATTATTCCCGCTGCGTAGGCGACATCTTCGGCAGTCCTCTGGCGGCAGAAGGCATTTTCGCCTTCTTCCTGGAATCAGGCTTTCTGGCCATCCTGCTTTTCGGCTGGGACAAGGTGGGTCCCAAAATGCACTTTCTTTCCTCCTGCATGGTCGCTCTCGGCGCCCATTTCAGCGCCATCTGGATCATTGTGGCCAACTCCTGGATGCAGACGCCCGCCGGATACAAGCTGGTGGAAGTAAACGGAAAAATCCAGGCCCATATCACCAGCTTCTATGACGTTGTTTTCAATCCATCCACCGTGGACCGCCTGACGCACGCGCTCTCCGGCTGCTGGCTGGCGGGAGCCACGCTCGTCCTCAGCGTCTCCGCCTGGTATATTTTGAAAAAACGCTTCACCGGAGGGTCAGAAAAAAGTTTTAAGGTGGCATTGGTCATCGGCCTCATCGGCGTGGCCGGCATGGGCATCACGGGAGATTCCAGCGCACGAGAAGTCTCCATCCATCAACCCGCCAAATTCGCAGCCATGGAAGGCGTCATGGAATCCGGCGCTCCCCAGGCTCTCCATCTCATCGGCTGGATGAACCCGTCCACTCATGAAGTGACGGGCGTCTCCATCCCATACTTGCTCACCCTCCTGACCCATCATGACCTGGACACGGCCATCACCGGCATGAACGGCATCCCGCAGGACGAACGCCCTCCCATCCTGCCCGTCTTTTACTCCTTCCATCTCATGATCCTGATCGGCTGCGCCCTGGCGGCCCTGTTTCTGGTGGGCCTGTGGGGCTGGAAAAAAGGCTGGCTCTTCCAGAAGCGCTGGCTGCTCTGGTGCTTCGTTTTCTCCGTACTGGGCCCGCAAATAGCCAACCAGGCGGGCTGGGCCGTAGCGGAACTGGGGCGCCAACCATGGATTGTGTACGGCATCCTGAGAACGGAACACGCCGTATCCCCCACCCTCACCGCGGCAGAAGCCCTTTCCTCCCTGGGTATGTTCTTTATCATTTATGCCCTGCTGCTGGCCCTCTTCCTCTATCAAATCACCCATAAAATCCACAAAGGTCCGGATCAGGAAACTGACGAAGACGACGGCGCCGGGGAAGGCAAACTCCAGGTTCCTTTTGTCAAAGACTAATCTTCACCCCTCTTTAAAACCATGTTGGACAATCTCACTCTCGCAGACCTGCAAATCATCTGGTTCATCCTCGTCGGCGTGCTTTTCTCCGGATACGCCATTCTGGACGGTTTTGACCTGGGAACCGGCGCCCTTCAGCTTTTCATCAAGGGCGATGAAAACAGAAGACTCACACTAAATGCCGTGGGCCCCGTATGGGACGGAAACGAAGTCTGGCTCATCACGGGCGGAGGCGCCCTTTTCGCCGCCTTTCCGTACGTGTACGCCTCCGTCTTCTCCGGGTTTTACCTGGCCTTCATGCTCTTGCTCCTTACCCTTATCTTCCGCGCCGTGTCCATTGAATTCAGAAGCAAGCAGCCCATGAAATGGTGGCGCAGGGGATGGGATACCATCTTCTCCATCAGCAGCCTTCTGGCGGCTCTGCTCATCGGCGTAGCCATGGGGAACGTTACCAAAGGCATTCCTCTGGATGAGCAGGGAAACTTCACCGGAACATTCCTCAGCCTGCTGAATCCTTATTCCGTTCTTCTGGGGCTGACGACGGTCGCCCTGTTCTCCATGCACGGGGGAATCTACCTGCTGATGAAAACCCAGGGCAGCCTTCAGGAACAAATCAGGAAACTGCTCAGACCCTGCGTCATCATCTTCACTGTCCTGATCATCCTGCACGGGGCTGCCACCCTGCTGTATGTTCCGCACGTAGCGGCGGCCCTGGAACGTTCCCCCTGGATTTACGGCATCGCCGCCCTGGCGGTCATTTCCATCGCGTCCATCTGGCTCTTCATCCACAGGAACCGTCCGGGCTGGGCCTTCGTCGCCTCCTGCTCCACCATGGGCTGCATGATGGCTCTCTTCGGGACAGCGATGTTCCCCAACCTGCTTTACTCCATGCCCAACCCGGAACACTCCCTGACGCTCGTCAACGGCTCATCCACGCGGGAAAGCCTGGTCGTGATGACATACATAGCCATCATGGGCGTGCCGCTCGTTCTGGCTTATTCCGCCGCCATTTACTGGGTCTTCCGTGGAAAAGTTCAGCTCAACGAACACAGTTATTGACGCCCTGCGGACAAAAATAGCGATCAGAGAACTGAAAACGCCCCGTACCATCCGCTCTGCCGCATGAATGCCTCCATCTTCTCCAAAATCCCTCCGGAGGAAATTACGGCGCTCCATCAATCATGGAAAAACGATCCCCTGTCCGTAGATCCTCTCTGGGCGGCCTGGTTCGAGGGCTACGAACTGGGGAGCGGAGAAGCCCCCGGGAAAAAAGAAAACACAGGGACCGATGCGAACACGTCCCTTTACACCGTTCCTCCGGAAAGCGCGGAAGGCCGCGGGCGCGTCAGCCAGCTCATCCGGGCCTACCGGGTCATGGGACACCAATGCGCCCGCTTCAATCCGCTGGAGCCGCCGGACCGGCCCCGATTCCCCGTCACCCCGGAGGATATGGGATTCCGAGAAGAGGATCTGGACCAGCCCGTCAACATCGGCACCTTCATGGACGGAGGAACGTTCACTCTCCGTGAAATCACCAATCGGCTGCAAAAAATCTATTGTGGAGCCATCGGCTTTGAATACCACCACATAGACAATCTGGAAATCCGCTCCTGGATTGAAGAAAAAATCCAGCTCCGGGCAAACGGTGTGGATTATGGCCCGGAAGTCCGGAGAGAAGCCTTCTTCCATCTCTGCAGGGCGGAACTGTTTGAGGAATTCCTGGGCAAGCGCTTCATGGGGGAAAAACGCTTCTCCCTGGAAGGAGGGGAAGGAGCCATCGTCCTGCTGGACGCCATGATCAAGCGCTGTCCCGCCGCCGGAGTCTCCCACATTGAAATGGGCATGGCCCACCGCGGAAGGCTGAATGTGCTCGCCAACATCCTCCACAAACCTCTGAAAACCATCTTCCACGAATTCACGCCGGACTACCTTCCGGAATCCCCCATCGGCAGGAGCGACGTCAAATACCACCTCGGCTACGCCGCCACGCGCCACGTGGACGGGCATGACCTCCACATCCGCCTCTCCTCCAACCCCAGCCATCTGGAAGCCGTGTATCCCGTGGTGGAAGGCAGAGCCAGGGCCATGCAGCACAACCTGCAAGACGCGGAACGCAAGCATGTGCTGCCGCTCGTCCTGCACGGAGACGCCGCTTTCTCTGGGCAGGGAATCGTGGCGGAAGTGCTCAATCTTTCCCTGCTGAAAGGCTACCGCACGGGCGGCACCGTGCATCTCGTCATCAACAACCAGATCGGCTTCACCACCGGCCCGGACGAAGCCCGCTCCTCCCGCTACGCCACGGACGTGGCGCAGATGCTTCAATCCCCCATCCTGCACATCAACGGAGAAAGCCCGGAAGACCTGGTATGGGCGGCGGACTTCGCGCTCCAGTTCCGCCAGAAATTCAGAAGGGACATCATTCTGGACATGTACTGTTACCGCCGTCTGGGCCACAATGAAACGGATCAGGCCGCCTTTACCGCGCCCATGCAGACCAAGCGGATTGAGGCGCGTCCCACCGCCGCAGCCCTGTACGGAACGGCGCTCAGGGAACGCGGGGAATTGACGGAACAGCAGGAGCGGGACATCAGGAAAGACCTTTGGGAGGGCATGGAACAGGCCTACCTGCAAATGAAGGGAAATCCCGTGGACTACCTCCTGCCCGCCACCGCGCAGGATGCGGATGAAACGCCCATCCCGCGTACCAGCATACGGACGGGAATCAGCCCGGAGTTGTTCCAGCGCATCGGAAATATCCTTACGGAACTGCCGGACGGCTTCACGCCTCACCCCACGCTGGAAAAACGCTTCCTGGCTCGCCGCAGGGAGGCCTTCCGGGAAGGCGGACCGCTGGACTGGACCATGGCGGAATCCCTGGCCTGGGGCAGCCTGCTCGCGGAAAACCACACCGTGCGCCTGTCCGGCCAGGACTGTCAGCGCGGCACCTTCTCCCAGCGGCACGCCGTCCTGCATGACTTCAATGACGGCTCCCTGTACATTCCTCTGGAAAAGCTGAACCACGGCACTACCGCGTTCCGCATTTACAACTCCTCTCTGTCGGAAGCCTCCGTGCTGGGCTTTGAATACGGCTATGCGCTGGAAAGCCCGGACGCTCTGGTCATGTGGGAGGCCCAGTTCGGGGACTTCGCCAACGGAGCACAGGTTATTGTGGACCAGTTCATTGCGGCCGCGGAGACCAAATGGCGCCAGAAAAACCGCATGGTGCTGTTGCTGCCCCACGGCTATGAAGGGGCGGGCTCGGAACACTCCAGCGCCCGCATGGAACGCTATCTCCAGCTTTGCGCGGACGACAACATGCAGGTCATCAACCCCACCACCCCAGCCCAATACTTCCACGCCCTGCGCCGCCAGGTGCACCGGAATCTGCACAAGCCCCTGATCGTCTTTACGCCCAAAAGCCTGCTCTCCCGTCCGGATGCCGTCTCCCCGCACCGGGAATTTCTGGCCCCCTCCCGTTTCCGCGAAGTACTGCCGGACCCGGACGCTCCCGCGCCGGATCAGGTGACGCGCGCCGTCTTCTGCACCGGGAAAGTTTATTATGACCTGGCCGCCTGCCGGAAGGAACGGAATATTGCAGACACGGTAATCATCCGTCTGGAACAAATCTATCCTCTGGCCCGGGAACAGCTCACCTTCCTGCTGGCACCCTACCAGAAAGTGCGCGACTTCGTCTGGTGCCAGGAGGAACCCTCCAACATGGGGGCCTGGGGCCACCTGCGGAACAGGCTGGGGCACCTCTTCGCCACCTCCTTCCGCTATGCGGGACGGCCGCCCATGGCCTGCCCTGCGGAAGGAGCCAAGGCCCTGCACGCCGCCGCGCAAAAAAGACTTCTCGCCGCTGCTTTCGGGCCGCGGGCGCAATCCTGAACCCATCTTCCTCCCATGAGCGACATCCTGACTCCCAACTTTGGAGAATCCGTCACCTCCGCCACCGTAGCCGCGTGGCACAAGAACGCCGGCGATCCGGTAGCCAAAGGCGATACGCTGGTGACGCTGGAAACGGACAAGGTTTCCACGGATCTGGAGGCGGAAGAAAGCGGCGTACTGGAAATCCTCGTTCCGGAAGGGGAAGAAGCCCTTATCGGCGCAGTTCTTGGCCGCATTTCTTCCGCTGACAGAACCGCAGCCGCACCGGAAAGGGAAACTCTGCTCATACCGCTTGAGCCGAAAAAAACGACCTCGCCGGAAACACGGAAGTCCCCCGTTTCCGCGCCTTCCGCCCCAGCTGCGGAATTTCCGGAACAAAAGCCACACGGGAAAGTCCCCCTCCCGGAACAGGTTCCTGCCGGAGAGGACAGGGAGGCAGAAAAGGAAATTGCTCCGCGCTTCCTCAGAAAACCCATGAGTCCGCTGCGCCGCACCATCGCGGCCCGGCTGGTGGAGGCCCAGCACCAAGCGGCCATCCTCACCACGTTCAACGAATGCGACATGTCCTCCGTGATGGAACTCCGCAAACAATTCCATGCAGAATTCCGGGAACGGCACGGAACCAAGCTTGGTTTCATGAGCTTCTTTATCAAGGCAGTAGTCAAGGCCTTGCAGGAAGTGCCCCAGGTCAACGCCAGAATTGACGGCGCGGACATCGTGGAAAACCTGTACTATGACATCTCTGTAGCCATTGGCACGGACAAGGGTCTCGTCGTCCCCGTGCTGCGGGACTGTGACCGGAAAACGTTTCCGGAGCTGGAACAGGAACTCGCCGTCCTGACGGAAAAAGCACGTAGCGGAAACCTGTCCATGCAGGACCTGCAAGGCGGATGCTTTACCATTTCCAACGGCGGCACGTATGGATCGCTTCTTTCCACTCCGATTCTGAACCCTCCCCAAAGCGGCATTCTGGGCATGCACGCCATTCAGGAACGCCCCGTGGTCCGGGACGGCCAAATCGTCGTCCGGCCCATGATGTACCTGGCCCTTTCCTACGACCACCGCCTGGTGGACGGCAAGCAGGCCGTGCAATTTCTCGTTGCCGTCAAAAACGCCGTGGAAAATCCAGTATTCGAGTTATGAGGAGCCGCAGGGAAAAAGTCTAAATAACAAGAAGAAAAAAACAAATATCTTTTTTGATTTTCCAAGTATTCAGAAAATGAATCCCCCAGGTCTTTTGTCAAGAGGCGCTTTTCAAGGGAAGGGGAAAATTTTTAGGGAGGGGGATTCTTCAAGCTCTTTATAAAAAATACTGCCCTCCTCTTGACGAACGGATAGTTAAAGCATATATAAAATACGGATTATTTGTAACAGAGAAATGTGCCATATTTGAATCGATTGAACTAATCAGCAAATCGCAATTAAAAAATCAATCACTCTAAAACCGCTGTATTTTCAAAAAAATTTCGCCTGTTGCGCCCATTCTTTTATTTACTTCCGCTTTTCCCTTTATGATTCTAAAAATTCATAAATGGCATAATAAGAAAAAAATAATTTCAATGAGTGTTAAGCATGGTTTTTGATTATAAGAAAGAATACAAGGAATTTTACATGCCGAAGAACAAACCGGCAATCGTTACTATTCCTAAAATGAATTACATAGCAGTTCGTGGCAAGGGAAATCCTAATGATGAGGGTGGAGAATACCAACGCTCCATTGAACTACTTTACGGAATTGCCTATACTATCAAAATGAGCTATAAGAGTTCCCGCAAGATTAAAGGCTTTTTTGAGTATATTGTCCCGCCTCTTGAAGGCTTTTGGTGGCAAAATGGCAGCGATGGAATGGACTATGGCCATAAAGAAAATTTTAAATTTATTTCTATTATCCGTTTACCAGACTTTGTGACTAAGGAAGATCTTGAGTGGGCAATCGAGGAAGCAACCAAAAAGAAAAAGAAGGACTTTTCAACGGTGGATTTTCTTACCTATGAAGAAGGCGATTGCGTTCAATGCATGCACCTCGGCTCTTATGATAACGAACCCGAAACCATCCGCCAGATGGAAGAATACGCAAATGCCAATGGATATGAGATCGATATTACCGATACTCGTTATCATCACGAAATTTATCTTTCCGATCCACGCAAATGTGATGTGGGCAAACTGAAAACTGTCATCAGACACCCGATAAAGAGAAAACAGAAAATATTGGAGAAGAAATAAATGCGAGGATTTATCTATACGTTATAAATATATTTTCCCCATAAATTAGTGTCAAACAACTTCCCATTCATCACGCAAACAAAAACAGAGGCTGAAGCGAAACTGTTTCGGAACTGTTTCCAAAATCTTCTTGCCCTTTCTTTTCCGTACTTCAATGCGGCATGAGCCGTTTTGGATTACTCCCGCTCCGTTTTCGCAGTTGTCTGCCCACTCGTGCCGCAAATGGCCCTGTTGCCTGTGGTTTCCAGGTTATCCCCGTTCCTTGATGATATAAACAAGCAAACCGCGGCTTTCCAAAACTTGCAGTCAATCTACTACATTGACTATCAATCCTGCTTAAAGCCTGTCTGATAAACTTACGGGAATTGTTGACGCTGCCGCCCTCATCAACAAGCTTATCCTTGAACGTCTTTTTTCAACGCAGATTGTCATTCATCCGTTTGCATGACAAAGGAATGAATGGAAGAACCCCGGATGGGGGGGCCCTTCCATTGAAAACCGTTACATGTGGATGGCGATTCCCTCGGAAGCCAGCATGGATTCATGGATGGCCTCAGACAGCGTGGGATGGGCGAAAATGGTGGCGTGGATATCTTCATCCGTCAGTTCCGCCTGAATGCCGATGCCCAGCGCGGCAATCAGCTCCGTGGCTTCCGGCCCCACGATGTGGGCGCCCAGGAGTTCTCCGTTTTTGGCGCCGTACAGGGTTTTTACGAAACCGTCCGGTTCTCCGGCGGCTACAGCCTTGCCAATGGCCTGGAAGGGGAATTTCCCCACCTTGTATTCCACGCCCGCCTCTTTGAGGGCGCGTTCCGTTTTACCTACGGAAGCCACCTGCGGGTAGCAATATGTGCAGCTCGGGAAAAAGCCCACCTGCCTGGGCTGATAGTCCGGATTAAACATGCCCTCTACTGCCTGCACAGCTTCAAAAGAAGCCGTATGCGCCAGCAGCACGCCGCCGATCACATCGCCTGCCGCATACACGCCGGGTATGGAAGTCGCATAGCGGTCATTCACCTTGATGAATCCCTTTTCCGTCAGCTCCAGGTCCAGGCCGGGCGAGGCGGGAACAACCGGCTTCACGCCGATGGCCACCAGGCAGATATCCGCCGTGATTTCCTCTTCCTGTCCCCTGCTGTTTTTCACGCTGGCCTTGACCTGTCCGTCACAGGTTTCCGTAACGGATTCCACGGAGGCTCCGGTCATCACCTTGATGCCCTGCTTCTTGAATGCGCGTTCCAGCGTCATGCAGGAGTCGTCGTCTTCATTGGGAAGCATGCGGGGAAGCGCTTCAATAAGCGTTACCCTGGTGCCGAATGAATTGTAAATGTAGGCAAATTCCGTGCCGATGGCCCCGGAACCGATGATGATCATGCTTTCAGGCCGCTTTTCCAGCACCATGGCTTCCCTGGAGCCGATGACGGTAGTGCCGTTCAGGGGGAGGCTGGGCACCGTGCGGGTGACGCAGCCGGTACAGACCAGGATATTCTTTCCCTCCAGAACATTCACCGTCCCGTCGGCGGCCTTTACTTCCACCCTGCCGGGAGAAATGATGGAGGCTTCCCCCGTAACGGAATCCACCTTGTTTTTCTTGAACAGGAACCCAACGCCCCCGGCCAGGCGGTCGCTGACCTTGCGGGAACGGCCGATCACTTCGCTCCAATCCACGCTGACGCCCTCCACCGTCATGCCGAATTCCCTGGCACGGGCCGTTACAGTCAGGTAGGCCTCAGCGTTTTTCAGAAGCGCCTTGGTGGGGATGCAACCCCAGTTCAGACAGGTGCCCCCTACCCGCTCGCGTTCCACGCACACCACGGATTTCCCCAGCTGGGCGGCGCGGATGGCGCCCACATAGCCGGCAGGGCCTCCACCAATGACGATGAGATCATATTGCATGAAATTACTATAAAGGCATCCCCCCTTGCGGGTAAAGAAGGAATATGAGCATGCGCCGGTTCGGAAGGCCGACAGATAGCAGAGGTAAGGGACCGGTGATTAAAGCATGTGTTGAAAACCTGCCTTTATTCACTCATTTCCAATACTTAATCACTATTTTTAACCCACTTTACCAGGTCCCGCATTTCCGCGGCGGTATCCGCATACAGGCCATCCGTGTAAATTCCATGGTCATACAAAATTCTCCCTTCCACCATGGTGAACACGCAATCCTTGCCGGAAGATGCATAAACGGCATGGGATGTCTCGTTGAAAATCGGGCACAGATTCGGTTCATCCAGGTTCAGGGCGATCATATCCGCGGGAGCTCCCGGAACCAGTGTTCCCAACCCCGGCGTCCGGAAAATGCGGGCGCCCTCCGCCGTAGCCATCTTCAACGCCTGCATGGCGGGAAGCGCAGTAGCGTCCCCGCTGTACCCCTTGGCAAGAATAGCGGCCAGCTTCATTGTTTCAAACATATCCAGACTGTTGTTGCTGCACGCTCCGTCCGTTCCCAGAGAGACGGGAACGCCGGCCCGCACCATATCCCGCACGCGGGCGAAGCCGGACGCCAGTTTCAGGTTGCTGACCGGGTTATGGACAACCGCCGCCCCGGAAGCGGCCACCAGCTCCAGTTCCTCATCCGTCACGTCCACCATATGAGCCAGCACGGCGCGTTCATTCAGCAGCCCCATATCGCGGGCATAGCCCACGGGGCGCCTTCCCCCGTGCAGGGAACGGCACTGCTCCACTTCCCCGGCGGATTCGGACAAATGGATATGCAGCATCAGATCCAGTTCCTCCGCCAGCTTCATGGAACTCCGGAGCACTTCGTCACTGGTAGTGTACACGCTGTGCGGCATCAGGGCCACCTGCACTCTGCCGCGGCCGGAAAAGCGTTCCGCCTGCTCCCGGTACAGGGCTTCCGCACCATCCCACCCCCCGTATGCCGGAGAAGGAAAAGCAAAAACGACTTCCCCGCCAACACAGCGCATTCCCATGCGTTCCGCTTCCTGGAGGACATTGGCCTCCAACAGGTAGGAATCTACAAACGCCGTGGTGCCCGTCCGCATCATTTCATACATGCCCAGCCGGGCCCCCAGGGAGACGATTTTATCCGTCAGCCGGGCTTCCACCGGGAAAATATGCCCGGTCAGCCATTCCATCAGCGGCAAGTCATCCGCAAAACCGCGCAAAAAAGTCATGGGGACATGCGTATGGGCATTAATCAGCCCCGGCATCAGCAGCACATTTCCCAGATCCCTGCGGACGGCGGGCGTCCACCTGGCTTCCAGCTCTGCAACGCCCCCCGTTTCCAGAATTTTCCCGTCCCGGACGGCGACGGCCGCATCTCCGGGAGCGCCGGACTGTTCCGCCCCGCCCAGAATGCGGGAAGCGGTCACCAGCAAATCACACGCTTGTTGTTCCATGAAGCAGAATGTACCCCACCGGGAGCGTTCTGGCAACTTCATCTCCCCGGGTTTGGGGATTTCGCGTCCATTTGATATTTCATGTTTGACTTCAAAAGAGAAAACTGCCAAGAATGTATTACAGTTAAATTCACCATTTATCTCCATATGAACAAAACTATACTGTTAGGTTTGGCCATTGCGGCCTCCGTGTCTTCCGCCAGCGCCTATCATGCCGACAAATACGACGGCCAGTTCGGCATGTCCCTGGAAGGGGCTTACGGAATCGCCACCAAAGACGCCATGCCCAACGTGGCCGGCGGCAATCTGAGCATTTTCAACTATATTGAAACCGGCAGCATTGTTCATCAAATTTCCCTGAACGGCGGTATTCTGGCCGGTTCCCACCATCCCAGCGTGCAGGACCTGGGCATCAGCGGTCCTTATACCGCCAGCCTCCGTTCCACCTATATTCCGATGATGGCCGGTTACACGCTGAACCTTCCCATCGGCGACTACACCATGTTCTATCTGGGCGGCAAAGTCGGCGCCACTTACGGCGACGTGAAGACCACCATTCATGGCCTGGAAGACGGCAGCCGTTCCCGCACCATTTCCTCCACCAAGTTCTCCTGGGCTGCCCAGGCCGGCTTCAAGTTCAGCATCTCCAACAGCGCGGACTTCCTGATTGGCTACGAATACTACCAGATTCAGGGTTACAATGATCCCGGCTACCACACCATCAAGCTGGGCTTTTCCTGGAACTTCTAACAACCAGCTATCAGTTTTTACTGCCTTTCGGCGGCTCCGTTACACTGCGGAGCCGTCTTTTTTTGCGCATGAAATGCCAACCCGCACAACAGCGGAAAACAAGGGAACGAAAAGCTGATACGCCTCTTTAAACCGGGACGGCTCTTATCCGGAAAAAGGAGGACTGTTTCTTCCGGGATGTCCGGACGCAACAAGGCCGCCCCTCATTCAAGAGGGAGCGGCCCTGGAAAGTTCAGCAATTCAGTGGATCTTACCTGGCAGGCTTGAACGGTTTGGGAGACGCATAGACTTCATAGTCCTTGATGCGGCCGTTTTCCCGGTTCTGGCGCGGCAGGTAGCGGAATCCTGAAAGTTTCTGCACCTTGCCCAGATCCAGCACGATCATGTGCGGGTGCTGGGGGTTGTCCCCCTGCCACTTGGTATGCCAGTAGGTGGTGGGCTGGTTGTCCATCACCAGGCCCGCCTGGGCGGCTTCCCCCGTCGTTTCATGGGAATCCGCATAAACCACGGACCACTGTTCGCGGGGAAGCAGGTTGCCGGAGGCATCCAGGAAGTTCAGCTCCGCAATAGCGGCATGGGGGCCGTTGTCATGGGCGTTTTTACTGACAATGGCGATGTAACGGGCCTGGACGGGAGCGCGGAATTTGATTTCCTGCTGATCCGCCCCCCTGGCGAAGGTCCCCTTATGCACCAGCTGGCCGGCAGCGGGAGCCACAGGTTTGCCCACGCGGAAGACATCCGCCATGGCGGGGTCTCTGTTGACTTCATAAATGGCTTCCTTCACCCCCTTCACCGTGCCGGAACCTCCGTCCACGTCCAACACCACGATTTCATTTTTCCCAGGTTTCAGGTATTCTCCGGGGCAATAAAGAGCCTGCTGGGAGCCGATAAACCAGAAGCGGCCCAGATTGCGGCCGTTCACCCACACGACGCCTTTCTTCCAGCCGTCCCGCATATCCAGGTAGGTATCCTTGGGATTGGAAACGTTGAAATATCCGCGGTGGAACACGGGCTGGTCGCCCGCCGGCTTCTTGCCGGAGAAGGGAAAAAGCTCCACTCCCTTGCACGGGAAGTTGTAGATAAGGAAGTTTTCCAGCTTTTTGCCGTCCAGCGTGATGGGCCCCCGGATGCCCTTGCGCTCGCCCTGGATCTGACCGCCGAAGTTGATGCGGCCCATGTTTTCCACAAAGATGTCCACCGTGTGAAGTCCGGAAGGAATCACCACGTCACAGGAATCCTGCTTGTAACGGCGATCCGCCGCCCCCTGCCTCTTGCCGTCCACGTAAACGATGGCGCGGTCCTGCATGTTGTTCATCTTCAGTTCTCCTTTCACCGGGCCTTGCACCTTTGTCCGGTACAGGATGAAGCCCAGGCTTTGCCCCAGGGCTTCCATGTGGACGGGATCCTTGCGGATGGCGGGCTGAGGAAGACGGGAGAACATGCCGGCCGTTTCCGTAAACGTGATGGGGGGCAGCTCCATCATTTCCGGCTGGGCGGGAGGTTCGGGAAGCTTGTACGTATCACCGTAATAATCCTGAATGGTCTGGCGGAACGTGCGGTAACGGTCCGTCAGGGTTCCGTTTTCGGAAATGGGGGAGCCGTAGTCGTAATTGGTGACGTCCGGCGTGTAGGCGCCTTCCCAGTTCGCCCCGTTCATGAAACCGAAGGAGGTCCCTCCATGCGCCATGAAAAGGTTGGGAGAAACATTGTTTTCCAGCATCCACTTCAGGTCGCGGTTGAAACCTTCCGTACTGCCGCCATTCTTGGGCTTGCCCCAGTGGTCAAACCATCCCACCCAGAATTCGCCGTTGATGCGGGGCGTTTTGCCTTTGTGCTTTTCCAGATTCGCAAAGGCGCCCTTGGCTCCGCCGCCGAAATTCATGGCGGGAACCACGCCCGGAAGCGTGCCATTCTTGATCATCCAGTCGTTCGGACCGTCCGACGTGAAGGGAACCACGCCCGGAAGTTCTTTCCGGATCACGTCCAGGTGCTTCTTGACGTAATCCTTGTCGGAACCATAGGAGCCGTATTCATTTTCCACCTGGGCCATGATGATGGGGCCTCCCTTGGTGATCTGCAGCGGTTCCAGCATGGAACAGACTTTTTTAAGATAAGCCATGGCCGGTTCCAGAAAGCGGGGGTCCTGGGAACGGACTTTCAAATCTTCATCTTTCAGCAGCCAGCCGGGAAATCCGCCGAATTCCCATTCCCCGCACACATAGGGCCCCGGACGCACGATGACCCACAGGCCTGCTTGTTGGGCTTCCTTGATGAATTCCACAAAATCCAGATTGCCGGAGAAGTCCCATTTGCCCGGTTCCGGTTCATGAGCGTTCCAGAACAGATAAGTGCAGACGGTATTCATGCCCATGGCTTTCATGCGCTGGAACCTGTCTTTCCAGTGCTGGCGCGGCACGCGGGGGTAATGCATTTCCCCGGAAATGATTTTGACGGGCTTTCCGTCCATCAAAAAATTTTCCTGATTAGTGGAAAAGACATGTTTGGCTCCGTCATTGGATTCCGGCAGAGGCATGGGAGCGGCCACGCCAAGATGCCCTGCCAGAAGAAGAACGGGGAAAAAGGATAATTTCATGGTGATGGAATTAATAATTAATTGCAGTAAATGAGATGGGGATTATGATGAAAAACCACCTCCTTTCAATTTAAAAAGAGAGGCGGCCCGGTTTTATTACGGAGCGGAACCATCCTTTCTTTCAAGATGCATTATTTGATGCTTTTCCTCAAACGGAACGCCCCGGCTCCGAGCCTCCAGCGTCTCCCTCTTTATTTCCTCATCCACCCAGTACAGGTGCGACTCCAGAGGATCGTAAATTCTGGGGGAACAGAACCGCGTGGGTGATTCCGGCCAGCGTATCCAGCGCCAGCAGGCGATATGCGTGTAGGGCTCCCTCCAGCCGGGAATCCAGACGCAAAGTTCATGAAGGCGCTGCTGGGCACGGTGAAGGGCCTGTTTCAGGGAATCGGTATCCGGGGCATTGCGTTCCGCATCCAGAGCGGCATCCAGTTCAGCGTCCGACACGGCAACAATATTATTCGTATTGCTTACGGGATTTCCGCGGGCGTCATACGCCAACTCGGAAGAAAATGTTTCATACAGCCGGGGGAACGGCGTCTGCAACGGCCACGCCCACAGAGCCGCCTGATACCGTTTTTCAAAAACCTTACGGGAACAGACACTGTAGGTAAGGGAATCCAGACGCAGGTCCACCCCGCACTTCAGCGCTTCCTGCCGGAGAATGGAACAGACATTAGTCATCAGGGTGGATGAATCCGCAAATGTCAACTCCACCACCAGCCGTTCTCCCCGTCCATTTTTCAGCACGCCGTCAGCCCCCATTTCCCGGTAACCGGCGCGGGCAAAATATTCCATGGCTTTTTTCTTGCTGTATTCCGGCGCTTTCAACGGAAGAGTCAGGTCTCCGTACCCCTCCATGTAGGAACCGAGCCTTCTCATATTCCCGCGGAACAGGGTATCAATCACCATACCCATGTTCACGGAATGCGCCAGCCCGCGGCGGATATCCGGATTTTTCAACAGTTTGTCCGAGCAATTCAGATACAGGCCGTACGGAGGGCAGGCATAATTGGCTTCCTGACTGTATTTATCTATATAGCCCCGGTGCACTTCCGGCTGCTCCAGCCCCGTTTCCCACACCTCCGGCTTGCGGACGTTCATGATGTCCAGATCCCCGCGGCGGAACATTTCTACCGCCCTGTTTTCCATGTTCACAAACACATGCTCCACCTGGTCCGCATTGCAGGAATGGCGGTAATACTTCCTGTCCTTTGCCCACCATTTTTTCACGCGGGCCAGGGTAATGCTTTCACCTATCCGGATTTTAGCGGGAACAGCCATGTAGCCTCCCGTATTTGGAGGGACTTTCCACTGGTAGCGTTCCAGAAACAGAGCGTTGAAATCATGATAAAAACCGGGATGGGCCGGATGAAAATCCGCACAGGCCATGTAAGGCAGCAACGGCCCGCGGGACGGCAGCGTAAGGGCAATGACGGAATCCCCATATACCGTAATCTGGTCATACATGGAACGGAACAGGGTAGTCCAGAACGGGTCCCGGGCAAAACAGGACGTGCGGAGGCAAATATTCAACAGAAAATCCTGCGCTTTCACGGTGCGTCCGTCCGAATAGGCCGCTTCCGGATCCAGATGATAAAAAACGGTTTTTCCATCTGCGGACAGGGCCCAGCGGTCCGCCAACCCCGGAATGGGCCGGAAGGTTTCCGGATGCAACCCCACGAGGGGAAGCCACACGTTGTCAATGGCGGAGTAATTGAAAAAATTTTCACTTCCCGGTCCGAAAGCACGCAACGTTCCGGGAAACGGAGTATTGACCCACAACCGGACCTTCCCCCCCTTGACGGCGCGCGGATCGCCCACCTCCGGCTCTTCCATTCCGGTTTGCCATTCCAATCCGTCTGGCACGTCTTCCAGAGGAAGAAGGCGGATATGGTCTTTCAATAACAGCCTTTTCCTGATGCGTTCCACGGAACGGGACTGTTCCGCCAAACGCCGATCGTCCCCTTCCCCTCGGGAAACGACCAGAAGTTTTTTCTTCCTTTCCCCTTCAGCCAACTCACGGCGCAGCTCCCACTCCACGGCTCTGTTCCAGCGTTCCACAAAACCGTCAAATACGGCAGGCATTCCCCTGCCGTCCATCCGCCCGGAAATCTCATGCCAAACATCCTCTTCCCGCTGGGAAAAGTAGAAGACACCTCCCAGAAAGACGGAAAGGGCCAATGCCCCCAGTATGGATATCCAGCGCAACACAGCTCAGATGACTGCCGCATGTTAACCGATTCCGGGAACTACGGAAAACAGAAAGCCCATCTTCCGCGCGGAACTGTTCACTTCGCCTGAAACAGCCCGCAAAACGGAAGATGGGGGAGCAATCAACAATTAGTAGTGAAAGGAATTAGAATTCGACCGTCACACCGCCGAAGATTCCGAAACCGCGGGCTTCACGCGGGCCGGAGTTATAATCATTCGTCATGATGAATTTCTGGTCAAACAGGTTTTCCAGACGCACATGGAGGGACACATTGTCCGTTGCCTGGTAACGGGCGAACAGGCGCGCCGTAAAGAAATTGTCCAGACGGGCATAGTTGTAGTCCGTGCGTCCCATGGCAGCCGTCACGCCGAAGCCGACCGTCAGCTTTTCAACCGGGGAGGTATAAACCTCTGCGTTGATGGTGTGGCGGGCGGTATTGGCCATCTGGATGGTTTCGTATTTGCCGATGGAATCGCGCTTGGGCATCGTGAAGGTGTAATTGGCATAATAGCCGCTGTTCCACGCGTCCTTGAACTGTCCCTTGAACGCTGCTTCCACGCCGTAGGAAGTGCAGTGGGAATAATTGGTGTAAGTGGTATAGGAATCAGGCCAGGCGCCTACGCTCATGGTGCCGATTTCATCGTCGATACGGGTCCAGAAGCCCGTCACGGAAGCATAATGGCCGTCCGCCAGACGCTGTTCCACGCCCAGGTCGCCGCCCAGGGACTTGGACACCTCCAGATCAGGATTGCCTACATAACCGTAATTGGCCGCATATTGCTCAAAATAGGTGGGCGCGCGGAAACCGGAACCCACAGAACCGAAAATACGGGTGGGAGAATCCTTGCCCGTCACTTTCCAGGAATTGGAATAACGCCACGTAAAATGATTGTTCCAGACGGAATCATGTTCCAGGCGCAGGGCCACGCTGGCGTCAAAGCTGTCCGTGGGGGACCACATTTGCTCCGCAAAGAAGGCAAGCGTGCTTTGCCATTCATCCTTGGCAACGTAATTGTTTTCGCTCATGTAGTCGGAACGGTCCCAGGCCATGCCGGCGATGGTTTTCCATTCCTTGTTCCACGTCAGTGCGTTGCGCCACTCCATCTGAAAGCGGCGGTTGCGCATCACGTTGGGCTGGAAGTCAAATCCGGGAGTATGGCAGGAATAGTCCATGTTGTAATGCCCCACCATGAAGCTGGTGGACCACAGCTTGGAAATCTCCGCATCCACACGCCCTGTCACCAGGTTGCTGCGGTTCTTGTCTTCCGTATTGTACAGATGGGAATCCGGAACGGAAGGCCACTGGCTGTAATCCACATACGGCGTGGGATATTCAAAGTAGGAATCCAGGCGGCGATAGGTAAAGTTCACCTTCACCTTGTCATTGACGTCATAGCCCAGGCGCACGGCTTCCTGCCACTGGCGGAAATCGTTCATGCCTGTCCTGTTGTCATAAATAGCCGGATAGATTGACGGATCGTTTTCCGTAGTTTCAAACCCAACGCCCACAAAATAGGAAAGCTTCTTGATCTTGCCGGATGAAGTGACATAGCTGTTGAAAGAGCCGAAGGAACCGGCCTCCGCAAAAATCCTGGTTACGGGCTCGCCTTCCCCCTCCGGAGTATCCATCGCGACGACGCCGCCAATGGCTCCGGAACCGAAAACGGCGCCCTGCGCGCCTTTCACCACTTCCGCATTGCCCACCGTAAAGAGATTGGTGATGCCCAGCAGCTTGTTGCCGGACATATTGGCATCACTGATGCGCATGCCGTCAACCATGGTCAGGGTGTAGGTCTCCTTGTTCATCCCGCGGATGACGGTATTACTCACGGAACCGCGCTGCCAGGTGCCGCCTCCGTCCAGCGTGAAAACGCCGGGCGTCTGGGAAAGAGCGCCCGTCAGGGTTTCAATGCCCGCCTTCTGGAATTCTTCCGGTTTGATGATGGAAACGGACACTCCGGAGCGATTGTACGGCACGCCCACAAAGTGAGACGCCATGGTCAGTTCCGGCATCACCTGCATGGTTTCCGTTTTGACGGAGGGCTTGGAGTCTTCCTTTTTAGCGGACTCGGCAAGGGAGGACTGGCCTGCGAATGCGCCAAGGCCAACAGCAATAGCGCCCATTTGAAGGGCTTTCTTCGTATAAAGCATGGTTGTAGTGCCTTACGTTCGGTAACTCGCCGAACAGTTGGACAACCTCACAGGCTGGTTTCCTGGCTTGCGAGTCAGGCTCGCTTACAGTGGCGGTACCGCTCCGGATTCACACCGGTATTCCCCATCTATTTCCTGCCCGGCTACGGGCGTCCCTGAGGTCTGTAACCCTTCCCATAAGGGTTCATGGGACGGATGAAATACCAAAGAGACCGGTATGACAAGACAAAAAATTTTTTCTTTGAACATTCCGCCGTCTTAAGAACGTTTCCTCGTTTCAGCGCCTCTCTTTTCATCCCTCTTTTCCATACAGGGCGTTCCATTTTTGTCTTGTCACTCCCGGCGCATACAGGACATGATGCGCTCATGACGCGCCTTGTTCCCACTGTTCCGGGACTGGGAAGATTTCCCGTTTCCGGCGAAGCCTCCGGTTCTGAGGAATTCCGAATTTGCAAGGCGTTTCCTTTCTTTCTCCGGTACGGGCAGACCTTTGGCGCGCCGGTTCCAATCACTGTAGCATGAACGTTTTTTCACATGGCGGAGACTTAAAATCCCTGGCGGCGGAAGCCTGCCGCCCGGAACGGGATATTCTAGACTTCAGCGTCAACCTGAGGCCGGAAGGAATGCCGGAGTTCATCGCCTCAGCGCTGTGGAAGGCCATGGAAAACGCGGTACCCTACCCTTCTCCGGACATGGCGGATTTGCGTGATCTGGCGGCGGTTCATTATGGGATGCCAGCCGGCTGCTTTGCATTTGGGAACGGGGCCAATGAACTCATTCACGCCCTTCCGCGCGCATTAAACCTGAAACAGGCCGTCATTCCGGAACCCGCTTTTTCCGAATACAGGCTGGCCTGCCTGCGCCACGGCACGGATGTTCTTTCCATCCGGACGGAGGAACGGAATTCCTTCCTCCCGTCTCTTCGCCGTCTGGCGGAACAGGCAGCAAACGGAAGCGCCGTTTTTCTGGCGAATCCCGCCAATCCGTCCGGTGGCCTGCTGGACGCAGCGGCCCTGTGCAGGGCCGTTCAGGGCCGCCCTGAAGTCATCTGGATCATTGATGAATCTTTCATGGATTACGCAGAAGGGACGGAATCACTGCTCCGGGAAGCATCCCTCCTGCCCAACCTGGTGGTGCTGCGCTCCCTGACCAAGTTTTACGGCATGGCCGGCGTCCGGTGCGGTTTTTCCATCTGCGCAGCTCCGCTCGCAGAGCGGCTGCGGCAATCCCTGCCCGCCTGGAACGTGAACGCCTTCGCGGCGGCGGCGGTGAGGGCCGCTCTGGAACACCCCTCTTCCTGGGCGGACAGGGAACGCGCCCGGAACCGGGAACGCCGGGATGACCTGTTCCGCAGGCTCTCCTCCCTGCCGGGAGCCGCCGTACTCCCGTCTGAGGCCAACTTCCTGCTCTTCCGCCTGGCAGGGGCGCCTCATGGCCTGGCAGCCCGGCTCCTGAAAAAATACGGCATCGCGCTGCGCGACTGTTCCAATTATCCGGGACTGGAAACGGGCGGCTGGTTCCGCTCCGGCATCCGCACGCCGGAGGAACACGCCCTGCTGGCAGAAGCCTTGCGCGCCGAACTGGCGGGAAACGGCCCTTCCATTATCCGTAAATCGCCCAGACCGGCCCTGATGATTCAGGGCACCTGCTCCGATGCGGGAAAAAGCGTGCTCACGGCAGCCCTGTGCCGCATTTTCCTTCAGGACGGCTACCGGGTGGCCCCGTTCAAGGCGCAGAACATGGCCCTCAACTCCGGCGTAACTGCGCTGGGAGAGGAAATGGGCCGCGCCCAGATAGTGCAGGCCCAGGCCTGCCGCGTTGATCCGGATGCCAGGATGAACCCCATTCTTCTCAAGCCCCATTCCAATACCGGCTCCCAGGTGATCGTGATGGGGCGGCCTGTAGGCAGCATGGACGCGCGGGAATACTTCACGGCCAAAAGGCGCTTCTGGCCGGACGTATGCAAGGCATACGATTCCCTGGCGGATGAATATGAACTCCTCTGTCTGGAAGGGGCCGGAAGCCCAGGAGAGATCAACCTGAAATCAGCAGACGTGGTCAACATGAACATGGCCCACTACGCGCGTGCCAGGGTTCTGCTCGCCGGGGATATTGACCGGGGCGGCGTATACGCCTCCTTTCTGGGAACGTGGATGACATTCGCCCCGTGGGAAAAAGAACTGCTGGCGGGGTTCGTGGTCAACAAATTCCGAGGAGACCCGGATCTGCTGGCCCCTGCGCACAGCTACATGCGGAACCATACGGGCAAGCCCGTGCTGGGCGTCATCCCGATGATGCGGGACATCAACATTCCGGAAGAAGACCGCGCCACGCTGCCCCCTGGCCACGGGGAGCACGGGAAACATGCGGATTGCCTGGATGTGGCCGTGGTCATGCCCGCCCACGTCTCCAACTTTACGGACTTCGCCCCGCTGGCGGCGGAACCGGACGTCCGGCTCCGCCAGGTGCGGACACGGGAAGAATGGGGAAATCCGGACCTGGTCATCCTGCCCGGCACTAAAAGCGTGGCGGCGGATCTGGCCTCCCTCCGTTCCGCCGGGCTGGAAGACCTCATCCGCCGTCATGCCGGAAAAGGAAAATGGATTCTGGGCGTCTGCGGGGGGCTGCAAATGCTGGGAACGGACATTCTGGACCCGCTGCACATGGAATCCCCGGAGGAGCGCACGCCGGGGCTGGGGCTGCTGGAACTTTCCACCACCTTCGCCGCCGCCAAAACCCTGCTCAACGTGCGCCGGGCAAGCACGCCGCTACCTACTCCCGCCGCAGGCTATGAAATCCACCACGGTGTTACCCGTCATCAAGGAAGCTGCGCCCCCATCATGTTCCGGGAAGACGGTTCCCCCTGCGGCTACGGCAAAGGCCGCATCTGGGCCACGTACCTGCACGGCATGCTGGACGGAGACCAATTCCGCCGCGCGTTCATCAACATGGTCAGGAAAGATTCGGGGCTGAAGGCCAACCCAGCCCTGCACACCGCTTATGACCTGGACGGAGCGCTGGACCGTCTGGCGGAGGTAGTCCGGAAACATCTGGATCTGAAAACCATTTACCGAGCTCTCCAACTGAAACGCTGACCCATGTTCCCGTGCCCGTTCATCCTGCCTGCGGCCTTCCTGCTGGATATTCTGGCGGGAGAACCGCCCAACAGGCGCCATCCCGTCTGTCTGATCGGCCGGTGCGCGCGCCGCATGGAAACACTGGCGAGGCAGAGGTGGGGAGGAACTTTTCATGCGGGAATGGCGGCGGCGCTGGCAACCTGTATCCCTGCATGGTTCGGATGCGCGGCGCTCTTCCTCCCCTTTTCCTTATTATCCTCCCTCCGTGCATTCTGGATTCCGTCCGTTCTGGTCATTTACATCTGCATGGCCCCGCGCAGCCTGGCCGAGCATGCCCGGAACGTGGAAAACGCCCTGCGCAGCGGGAATGATGGAGAAGCCCGACGCTCCGTCTCCATGATCGTGGGGCGGGATACGGAACGGCTGGACCGTCACGGCATGGCCAGAGCTGCCATTGAAAGCGTGGCGGAAAATCTGACGGACGGCGTCTTTTCCACCTTGTTCTGGGCCGCCGCAGGCAGCCTGGCCGGGGGCTTCTTCGGCGCGGCCTTTGCCGCGCTGACGCACCGCGTTTTCAATATTCTGGACGCCATGTGGGGAAAAAAGAACGACCGGTACAGACACTTCGGCACCTTTGCCGCACGCACGGACGATGCTCTCAATTTCCTACCCGCCCGCCTCATCCTGCCGTGCATTTCCCTGGCGGCCCTCTTCGTGAAGAAAACTTCCGCCCGGAGGGCGCTCACCACGGGCTGGGCCTTCCGCCGCGCCCATGCCAGCCCCAATTCCGCCTGGAGCGAGGCGGCTTTCGCGGGCGCGCTGGGCCTCCGCATCGGCGGCCCGGTCTCCTACAAGGGAATTCCCGCGGACTATCCGTGGATAGGAACCGGGCGCACGGAAGCTACCGTCAGCGACCTGGCCCTGGCCATACGCCTCATGTGGATGACCGCCGCCGCGGGCACGGTGCTCTTCACCCTCATCCTCTTCTTTATTCCCTACTTCTGACCATTATGAACAAACTGCATATTCCCCCGCTGGACGAACAGGCTGCAAAAGCCGCCCTGGACCATCAGAAAATACTGGCCAAGCCCCCCCTCGCCCTGGGGAAGCTGGAACCCGTAGCCATCCGGATTGCCGCCATGACCGGCAACCCCGCGCCGCGCCTGAAAGACAAGGCTGTGGTCCTCTTCGCCGCGGACCACCACATAGCCGACCACGGCCTCAGCCTGACGTCCACAGACGTCACTTACATCCAGACCCGCAACTTCCTTCAGGGCGGGGGCACCATCAACGCCTTCACGCGCAACGCGGGAGCCCGGCTCTCCGTGGTGGACGTGGGCGTGAATTACGACTTCGGCGATCTGCCGGGGCTGGTGAAAAGAAAAGTCATGCACGGCGCCAACGACTTCAGCAGGGGCCCGGCCATGACAAGGGAACAGGCGATGGAATGCCTGCAAGTGGGCATTGACATGGCCCGTGAAGAAAAAAGCAAAGGGCTGGACATCGTGGCCGCCGGAGAAATGGGCATCGGCAATACGACGCCCTCCTCCGCTATCGTGGCCGTGCTCACGGGAACCCCGGTGGAAACCGTGACGGGACGCGGTTCCGGCGTCAAGGGGGAAGTCATCCGCAAAAAAATAGAGCTCATTGAACAGGGTATCGCCTTGAACAAACCTGACCCCTCCGACGCCATCGATGTGCTGGCGAAAGTGGGAGGACCGGAAATAGGAGCCATGGCCGGACTGATGCTGGGCGCGGCCTCCCTGCGCGTCCCCATCGTCATTGACGGATTCATTGCCGGGGCGGCGGCGGCCATCGCCCAGGGCATCCGCCCGGAAGCGGCGCAATACTTCATCGGCTCCCACAACTCCGCGGAACCTGGGCATCAGCTCATTATGGACCACATCGGCGTCACCATGTACATGGACCTGGGCCTCTGCCTGGGGGAAGGCACGGGGGCTGCCCTGTTCTTTCCTCTGCTGGACGCCGCCACGCGCGTGCTGTCTGAAATGAAAACCCTGCCGGAGCTGGACATTACCGTTCCGCGCTGACCCCAGCTTTCCCGTATCTATGGCTGTCATCACCACCATCCGCTCTGCCTTCGGCTTTCTGACCCGGCTTCCGGTAGGACCGTGGCCGCTGCAAAACGACCTGAACGGCATCTCCGCATGGCTCCCGCTGGTCGGACTCGTCGTGGGAGGGCTGGCGGGCGTCCTGACCTGGGCGGCCACCCTGCTCTTCCCCCCCCTGGTCTGCGGCGTCATCGGCTGCGCCTGCTGGGTAGCCGTCACGGGCGGACTGCATCTGGACGGAGTGGCGGACTGCGGGGACGGACTGCCCGTGGAAGTGCCGAGGGAACGCCGGCTGGAAATCATGAAAGACTCCCGCCTGGGAACCTTCGGCGGCACGGCTCTGTTCTTCAACCTGGCATTCAAGGGAGCCGCTCTGGCGGCTCTGGCGGCCTGCGGTTCCTGGGAACTTCTGCTCACGGCATGCGCTCTTGCAGGATTGCTGGCCCGCAGCCAGATCTTCATCGCCATGCGCTTTCCGGGCGCGCGCCCCGGCGGCATGGGGGAAGCTTTCAAGCAGGGGACGCGCCCCGTTCACGCCCTGATAGCCGCCGCCGTCACTCTGGCTGCCTGTGCGCTGGCAGGATGGCACGGACTGTACGCCCTGCTCGCCGCCCTGGTCGGTTCCACGGCGTTGCTCCTGTATGCCCGCCGCCGCCTGGGCGGCGTCACCGGGGATGTGTTCGGCTGTACCGTGGAATGCACGGAATGGATCGTCCTGCTCACCTTCTGCACCTTATGAAAACTCCGCACAAATGCCGCGTTCCGGGCCTCAACATCGGCTGCACCTCCTTCATCATCCCGGACTACTACGTGCCCGCCATCAGGGAATGCGTCCATTACGCGGATGATGTCGCCCTGCTCCTGCTGGAAGCCGGAGACTGCGGCAAAGAACTCATTACTCCTGCGGAAATACGGGAACTGGCCGGCATCGCCGCGGATGCCGGGGTCAAATGGAACGTCCACCTGCCCACGGACGGCGGTTTCGCCACGGAAGAATCAAGCCGCCGCTATACGGAAAACATCATCCGCGCCATTGACCTGACACGGGAACTGGAACCCCACACGTGGGTCATGCACGTGGTTACGGATCATATTCCCGGCCCGGACATGCGCCCCCACCTTACGGAGCGTGAAACGGAACGCATCCTCCGCAGCCTGGAGCAAATAACGCCCCATTTGCCCGCTCCGGAATGCCTGGCCCTGGAAAATCTGGAACGCCACCCGACCGACTACCTGGACAAACTGGTCTCCGCCACTCCCCATTCCCGCTGCTTTGACATAGGCCATGTCTGGAAGGAAGGCCTGCGGCCGGAAAAACTGCTGCCGCTCTGGCTGCCGGACATACGCATGTGCCACCTGCACGGGCTGGAAAAACGGGACCACAAATCCCTGCACCACATGCCCCCCGCCACGCTGGACGCCATCCTGCACCCCATGTGGGATATCCGATTCTCCCCCCCCATTACCCTGGAAGTCTTCAGCCTGGACGACTTTCTGAACTCCCACCAGGCCATGCTGGAATCCCATGAACGCTACATCACCAAACACTGACGCCAATACCGCACGCATGACGCTCGTCCTGGGCGGCATCAGAAGCGGCAAAAGCCAATACGCTGAACAAATAGCCGCCGGATTCGGGGGAAAAATCCTGTACGTCGCCACGGCGGAAGTGTGGCCCGGGGCCGGCTCCATGGAATACCGCGTGCGCAAGCACCGGGAACGCCGTCCTGAAAGCTGGCTCACGCTGGAATGTCCCCGTCATGTAGCTTCCGCCGTCAGGGAATCCGGCTTGCTGGACCAGGTGAACGGCGTCATTCTGGAATGCGTCACCCTGCTTGCCTCCAATACCCTGTACGCACAGAAGGACCCCACGGACTACGAACCATTCCAGGAAGCGCTGATTGAGGAAATAGAAGCTCTGAAAAAACTCATCCGCCAATCCCCCGTGCCATGGGTGCTTGTTTCTTCTGAAACCGGCATGGGCATCAGCCAGTCAGATGCGGAAACGCGCCATTACTGCGACGGGCTCGGCATTGCCAACCAACTCCTTGCCAGAAGCGCGGATGAAGTTTACTTCATGGTCGCTGGGCTGCCCCTGACTGTGAAAAAAGGCTGAACCACCCGAAGAACGATGCTCCCATTGGTCAGGAAAAGAAAATGCCGGACATGAAGCGTATCATCACCCTGTGCCATGTTGGCATCGCTTTCATCATCCATGAAAAACGCTTTCGGGAAACTCGTGGCGCAGGCAGGAACTACATGAAGAATCCGGCATCCGTCCAGGACGCCATACCTTAATCGTCAACGCCAGTCTGAACCGGACCATCTCCAAAGCCTGGAACACCGGAGCCTTTTACCGACAGGAACAGAGGAAACACGTGATCAACCAGAACGTTAACGCTGCCGTGCGCTGCTTATCTCAAACACTTATTTCCAATCGGAAACATGAAGGAGAGAATCCGCGGGAAATTCCCTCCGTTTTTTCCGCGGCTCACTATATTCCACAGGAAATTCTTGACTCTCCGGCCCTCTTGCCTCTTAATTCTTTTGCCTCATGTGCCGTCGTGGCGGAATGGTAGACGCGCTCGACTCAAAATCGAGTTCCAAAAGAGTGTGGGTTCGAGTCCCACCGGCGGTACCAATTAATAAACCCTGGTAGCTGAACGCTCCCAGGGTTTTCTATGATCAGCCGGTAACGCTTCATTTCTCATAGAGACTTCCCGCGGTAATACCAGGACGGAAGGAGATGGGCCCGCGCCCGGTTTACGCCAGACAATGATCTGGTGGAAAAATTCCGTTCCCGCTCCTCTGCCGATTGTCGAAAAACCGTTGACGAACAGTATTTGGCTGGATTGCATCATGGATACTGCGCTTCATGGCGGATGATCAGGAAAAAGAAATGGTTCATGCCGCTTTTGCCACCGTCGGCTTTTCCGGATCGCCATCTACACCCGGCCTTATGCCGCCACAGCCAGACGATCCCGGAACGGCCGCTTTTAAAAAGTCTGTGTCACCAGAGCGTGTTCGTCTGATACCTCTATTGTATCAGTGGGAGCTATGAATATATATTGTCCGGAATTTTCCGTTTCCAGAACAATCAGGGAGGCAGCGTCGCTAAGAAGCGCATGGACAGTACACGCAGCCGTGCAAGTCAGCGCATAGGATGCGCCCGGTATGGTATTCACTTTCATCAAGCAGATTTAGTGCCGGAAACGGGAGAAAAATCATCCATGCCGATACGTGCACATTTCCTGCCGGGGAATATGAAAAAAGGATGATGAGAAATGGACCATCCAACAAAACAATCAATAAAGTATTTATATTAAATATATTATCTAATAATCACAAACCAATAGCGACTGTATTGCGCATACATGTAATGCATTGATAATAAAATATCATATATACATTATCCGCCTGTTTCACTTCATCAAAAAAGACCAGGAGACTAAATTGTTAAATAATTATCATATAATCAACAATTTACAACAACACTGCACTCGTTTCGGATTTAGAGGGGCAGGCAATCCCTACAATTGGCTCGAATTCACGCAATGCAATACGTATATAGAAGAGTATGACTTCGTTGCCGGCATCTTCATTGGTTGAAACAGTAGCCAATAAAATCAAACAGATGATTCTCAGCGGCAGCCTGATCAATATCCTGCCCGGAGAAAGGGAACTCGGACACAGGTTATCCGTAGGCAGGGAGACTGTCAGAAAGGCCCTCACTCTTCTGGAAAGGGATGCATGGATTGCCCCCGCACGCATCAAGGTTCCGCGGCGCATCCTGAAAACTACGGAAGAAGAAACGGTTAAAAACATCTTTTGCCATTCGATTCAGGAAAAAAGAGAAATTCTCGGTTTTCTGACGCCACTGCCCCTGAAAAGGCTGGCTCAAAGCGTATTGGCGGAGATATACACCATCTCCAAAATTCTGGAGGAAGACGGCATCAGCGTCCGCATTTTTGAAGCTCCCTGGATTTTAGGCAATAATCCGGACAAGAGGCTTGCCAAGCTTGTTACCAAATCCGAATGCGTCTGCTGGATACTTCACCGTTCCTCGGAACAAACCCAGCTCTGGTTCAAAAAGCACCGCATTCCCTGCATTGTGCGCGGCACTTCCTACCAGAGCAGCAACCTGCCCTATCTGGACCGCCACTGGGCGGCCACCACGCATCATGCGGCGCAGCACCTCTGGAACAAGGGACACAGAACAGTAGGCCTGTGCCTGCCTCCTGATCCATTGAAGGGCCACCAGCTCATGCAAAAAGGCTTTTTCAGTTTTGCGGAACAGGGATGGAATCCCGTCCTGGTTCCCTCCCCGTTTGAAACGCCGCTCTTCTTTGAATACCTTGCCAAAGCGTTTAAAGAACATCCGGATATGTCCGCTCTGGTAGCCACGCGGGGCAATCAGGTCGTTCCTATCCTTTCCTGGGTGGAAGCCCGCTCCCTGAGCATTCCGGACCAGCTCAGCCTGGTAAGCCTGACGTACGAACCCTTCATGGAACGCCTGCTGCCCACTATCACCTATTATGAAGAGAACCAGACAAAAACGGTTCACAAACTCATACGGATGCTCCGCTCCCTGACAGCCGGGAAAAATATCAAGAGCATTTCCGTCATTCCGGAAATATACCCCGGTCAATCCGTTTCCCGGCACTCCTTATCCGTATAATACCTTTTTCCGGAAAGGAAAGCATCAACAGAAAAATATATTGGCAACAGGCAAAGAAAAATTCCTTTAGAAGACAGAATCTTCTTTCCGGAAACGTATCAGGAATATCCCCGCCATGATTGTTTCCATACTGCCATGCTCTGCACGTTTTTTCCTCTTTTCATGGCTGCTTTGTTCCCTGCCGGTCTTTCTGGCGCCTTCCCTGCATGCGGATGAAATCAACGTTATCCTCATTGGCGGCCAGTCAAACGCCACAGGGCAAGGGTATGTAAACAACATTCCTCCCTGCTTCAAGACGGATAAACGGATTCTTCTGTACTATTCCGGTTCCCTCAAAGGGGTAGAACCGGCAGAACAGCTTGTTCCCTTGAGCCCGGCCTCCGAATCCCCCGACCGTTTTGGCGTGGAATTAAGCCTGGGAACAGCGTTGCAGAAAAAATTCCCGCAAAAAAAATGGGTCCTCATCAAGCACGCCCGGAGCGGAAGCAACCTTTTCCTGCAATGGAACCCTGGACAAACTTCTCAGGATAAGCAAGGGGAAGAATACGTCAAACTGATCCGTACCGTCCGCAACGGAATGGAAGCCCTGAAAAAACAGGGATATACTCCTGTCCTGAAAGCCATGGTGTGGCAACAGGGAGAAGGAGACGCAAGGGACATTGCCGGCATCAAAAACTCTCTGTCTTACGGCGCCAACCTGAACAACCTGATTAAACGCATCAGAGCAGACCTGGAGGCCCCCGATCTGGCCTTTATCTACGGCAGCGTTCTTCCCGTGCCCGCTCCGGCCCGTTTTCCAGGCAGGGAAGAAGTGCGGCAGGGGCAAAAGGATGTAGCGGAAGAATCCCGTACTTCTCTCTCCGTCAACAATGCGGTTTATGTTCCCGCAGACGATCTCCAACTGCGCAGCATGGACTTCCGCACCCCCTATCCCACGGATACCATCCATCTGGGCACGCATGGAGTTCTGGCTCTGGGAGAACGCTTTGCCTCCGCATTGGAAAAGATATGGAGACAAAAAAACTGATGCCACCGCTCTTTTTTCTTCCTCACTTTCTCCAGCCCTGGCAGCCCCATCCGGAAAACCGATAATGTTTGACATCCCTCCGGGCTGCGGATAGGGTTGACTATCATTTCATTCCCTGCCTCCAACGCTGTTGAAAGGGGGGACTCAACAGAACTCTCTCATCCATTATTGCCCATGAACCCATTGAAAGGAGCATGCATCATCGGCCAGTCCGGAGGCCCCACCGCCGTCATTAACGCCAGCGCGCTGGGAGCCATTCAAGCCGCCCTGCAAAGCGAACAGATCACGCGCGTGCTGGGAGCCGCCAACGGGATTGAGGGAGTGCTCAAGGAACGCCTGTTCGACATGGCCCGGGAGGATTCCGAAGAACTGGAGTTGCTCAAATATACTCCGGCCTCGGCCCTGGGTTCCTGCCGCTACAAGATGTCCGACCCATCCGCGGACGATACGGATTACCGCCGTCTGCTGGAAATTTTCCGAAAATACGACGTACGCTACTTTTTCTACAACGGGGGCAACGATTCCATGGATACCTGCAACAAGATATCCAAATTCATGCAGCAGTCCGGTTACGAATGCCGCGTCATCGGAATCCCCAAGACTATTGACAATGACCTTCACGGCACGGACCACTGCCCCGGTTTCGGCTCTGCCGCCAAATTTATCGCGACCTCCTGCATGGAAGTTCACCAGGATCTCCGCGTGTACGACAAGGGACGCGTCACCATCGTGGAAATCATGGGCCGCCACGCCGGCTGGCTGGCCGGATCCGCAGCGCTGGCCACGTATGCGGGAGCTGGGCCGGACTTGGTTTACCTGCCGGAAGTTCCCTTCCGCATGGAGGAATTCTGGCAGGATGTGGACCGGATTTACAGACAGAACGGCTGCTGCATGGTCGCCGTCTCGGAAGGCGTGCAATATGCAGACGGCCGCTTTGTCGCGGAATCCGGAGACAGGGACGTCTTCGGCCATACGCAGCTGGGCGGCCTGGGAGCCATGCTTGCGGAATCCGTCAAGCGGCAAACCGGAGCCAAAGTCAGAAGCATTGAACTTTCACTCCTCCAGCGCTGCGCTTCCCATGTCGCCTCCAAGACGGATATTGATGAAGCGTATATGGCGGGAACAGCCGCCGTGGAAGCCGCCGTTTCCGGCCAGACGGATAAAATGGTGGCTTTTGAACGGGTTACGGAGAATGGCATTTATTCCTGCAAGACTAAATTGATAGGTCTGGGAGAAGTGGCCAATGTGGAAAAACTTGTCCCCCGCGAATGGATCAACGCCCGCGGCAATGGCGTGGAACAGCCTTTCATTGACTATGTTCTGCCTCTGATCCAGGGAGAGACGGCCATGCGGAAGGAATGTTCCCTGCCCCGCTTCGCGAAACTCAGGAAAGTGCTGGCGAAACCGGAACAGCAGTAGCTGTTTCTTCGGGAAAGCGTTTTGCCTCATCACCCCGGCCGGAGTGGCCCGCCCCACGCTTTTTCAGGTAAACATCCGGTCGGCGCCCTTCCCCTTTCCCGGTCTCCTGAAAGGGATGAGAAAGGAAAGCCGGTATAGCAGTTTCGTTCATCAACAGGAAAAACCAGCCTCTTCTCTGACGGCTCCTTCCGTCTTTCTCTCTTATCCATAACGTGCGTTTTATCTTTTCAGAATCCTCCGCTTATAGAAAACCGCATCTTTTTTACTGAATGGAAATGGAACCGATTTCCCTCATATCTTCTTATGAAACAATGTTTTTCAAATATATCAAAAACAAATGGGAAGGAACCGGTAAACGAAAAATCTTGCAGGCAAGGATAGAAAAAGGCTAAAATAATAAAGGAGTTCAACATTCGGCTTCTATCATTTCGCGGCGCAAAACTGCTTGTTTCCGGATATCTTTCAGGAAACCGGCATGGAATCGCTTCCCGCTTGCCTATCCAAGTTTTTCCCGCATGCCATGCTCGATTATCTGTTTCAACATTTTTATTCAACGCTGGCTATCCTTGCTTTCTGCATTGCCATCCTGATTCTGAGAGCCCTCGGCAAACGCGGCAGTTTCTGGATTCCCGTCTCCACGGCCCCTTTAGGCTGCATCACCTTCCTGGCCGTCTTTCTCCTGCTGACGGCTTTCATTATTGGGACATTCGGCTTGTTCACCACAATTCCCTTAGCGGAAAGTCTGGCTTTTGCCCTGGCATGGCTGGCAGCCATGGCGGCAGCTCTGATTGTCATTTCACGCCTGACCGGCTATTACCTTCGGCAGGAGCCATCCGCAGGCAGGCATTATCCGGAGGAATATGGAAAAATGCTCTCAGCCCAGCTCCGGAACAAAGGCATCCTGCTATTCGCAATCATCGGCATCATCAGCTGCGCCATTGACATCATTACACTCCCCTTCCCGATTCCGGAACTCCCTCCGGGATCGCCCCTGTCTGCCGCCACCATGATTCCCCTGCCGCCGGAAGCGCCTTTTGACGTACGCCTCTCCTCCCGCGTCACGACCAGATTTTCCGGAGAATGCGACTTTGACGTGACCGTCCGGAAAAAGGGAGGCGGCAGATATGTTTTCCCTGCCATTCTGATCAATCCCGGGGGAAGAAGCGCCGTTACCATTTACAGGCTGTGGCCGGAAAACAAGCGTCATCAGGGCAGCCTGATCTTCACCAACGGAATACAAAGCTGCCTGCTTAATATGGATACCATGCAAATGAAATCCCTGAGCGGCCCCGCTTCCAATTACCCTCCTCCTGCCGGTGAAGACCTGTCCGGAGAAGATATGAATCTTCGCCTGGAAACGGTAGGACGGTACCGGGGGCTTTCCTTCGTACGCGGAGCGGACCACTCAGCTACAACACGTTCTTATATTTTGAAAATTCTGGAAAACATGCTGGCGCGGACGGAGCGCCTCCAGGAAGCCATTGACACAAACTCTCACGAATCCTCAGCCGAGTAACAAGCGGGCTTACTGTTAACCCAGCCGGGGCGTCTCCTCCCCGGCGGCGAATGGCGCGGATCACCGTGCCTCCGCCCCCTTCCAGAGCCAATCCGGTTCCGCGTGACAAAAACTGCTACAACAAACGCGCCCGACGCCGGAACTCCCCGCCCTTCTCTCTGCATAGGATGCGCATTCCTTCATCCAGCTTCACGGGCTTTGCCGCCTCCCTGGCCTCCACCTTCACGGACACGGGCCGGAGTATGCTCTGATTCTGAGCATTCTCGGACATGCCGCATACGCCGGAAAACAGAACAGAAAACACATGGAAAACATGCCGGAAGATCATGTTCCCTATACACTGTTTTTCTCAGGCATCTTTCTTTTTCCTCCCTAATTCTCTTCCGCCCCTCAAAGCCGGGGGCAGCATCCTCTCCATGACGTGCCGTTTTGCCCGGAACGCCTGAAATGCCTTCATGCTCCCCTTGCCTTCCTTTTACCGGCGGCGTATGATGGGCATCATGAAAAAAGACGATGCGCCGGGCCTGTTCGCCGCCTTTGCAGACCGCCCTCTGGCGGATCGCCTGAGGCCGACAGCACTGGAAGAAATCATGGGCCAGGACCACCTGCTGGGGGAAGGAGGACCTCTCCGGCTCATGGCGGACTCCGGCAAAATGACCAGCTTTATTTTGTGGGGGCCTCCCGGCTGCGGAAAAACCACGCTGGCGCGCATTCTGGCGACGCGCACGTCCATGCATTTCACAGCTCTCTCCGCCGTCTTCTCCGGCATGGCGGATTTGAGAAAAGCCTTTGACGAAGCGGCCAGGCGCAGGGAATACGGTCAGGGAACCCTCCTGTTCGTGGATGAAATCCATCGGTTCAACCGCGCCCAGCAGGACGGCTTTCTGCCATATGTGGAAAACGGAACCGTTACGCTGGTGGGGGCCACTACAGAAAACCCTTCCTTTGAACTGAACAGCGCCCTTCTCTCGCGCTGCAAGGTCTTCGTCATGCACTCCCTGGACGCCCCGGCTCTGGAAAGCATCATTGAACGGGCGGAAGCCCTTCTTCAGCGCAAACTTCCGCTCGCGCCGGAGGCGCGCGCCACCCTGACAGAACTGGCAGACGGAGACGGACGCTACCTCATTAACCTGATGGAAAGCGTCTTCGACCTCTGCAAGCCCGATGAAATGCTGGGCTCGGACGCGCTGCTGAAAATTGTCCAGCAGCGCGCCCCGGTTTACGACAAGGACCGGGAAGGCCATTACAACCTCATCAGCGCCCTGCATAAATCCCTGCGGGGATCGGATACGGACGCGGCCCTGTACTGGGCCGCGCGCATGCTCGAGGGCGGCGAGGACCCTCTCTACCTCCTGCGCCGCCTGACCCGTTTCGCCATGGAGGATATCAGCCTGGCGGACCCTGCCGCACTTCAAATGGCCATTGCCGCGTGGGACACCTATGAACGCCTGGGCTCCCCGGAAGGAGAGCTGGCGATTGCGGAACTGGTCATCTACCTGGGCTGCGCCCCCAAATCCAACAGCGCCTACACCGCGTGGAGCGCAGCCCGGAAAACGGCACGGGAACACGGCTCCCTGATGCCCCCGGCACACATCCTCAACGCGCCCACCAGATTAATGAAAGAACTGGGCTATGGAAAAAATTACGCCTACGATCATGACGCGCCGGACGCATTCTCCGGGCAAAACTACTTTCCGGACAACATGCCCCGCCGCCAGTTCTACAGGCCGCCGGAACGGGGTTTTGAACGGGAAATCAACAAACGCCTGGCCTATTGGGACAAACTGCGCCGCCAGCGGGCGGAAGAGGACGCCGGAAACTCCGGTACGCGCAGGAACTGGAAAAAGCCTCCCGTTCCGGAAAAGCAGAAGCCTTCATGACGCATCCGCCGGCCATACGGCCACTTCCGCAATGCCCTGCCCCGGAGACAGACGGATGCGTACGTACCTGGCGCCGGTCCCTTCCGGACACATTGCGGTCAGCTCCGTCCCATCCTTGCGCAAAACGGCGTTAATGTCCTTCCAGCTATTTCCGTCCCTGCTGACCTGAACCGCGGGGGCCGGCCCCTTCCAGCTTCCGGCGGCCTTCACCTCCACCCGGTCCAGGCGGAATTCAAACTCCATGTCCAGCTGCCACCACGGCGCTTTGTCTTCCTCGGACGGATGCCATGCGGAAACATCGTCGCCGTCGGAAGCCTTCATCGCCTCCTGAAGCCCGGAGGAAGCGGAACAGGGCCTCAATACGGCCAAATTGGCCTTCTCTCCGGGTTCGGACCGTCCGTACCGCGCCAGCTGGACACCCCTCTCCTTGGCAGTAAAACGCTTGTAGGTTCTTTCCTGCGTTTCCGCGCTCCTGCCCGCTGCGTAAGCCGGAGCATTCCGGCAAACGATTTGGAGGTTATCCCCCTTCAATCCGGGAGAAGACGCCCTGATCACCGTCTTCCCGGCATAATAAGACCGGAACTCAATCGCCGCACAGCCGTCAATCAAATCAATATCCGTTCCGGGCGTGAACGTGATGCTCTTGCCGGTGGGGAACTCCCCAGGCCCCGATTCCACCGTAAGCGTCACCGGAACGGCATTGGCTATCCGCTTTCCGGCGGCGTCCGCCACTTTCACGGTCACATGCACGTCGTCCGTGCCGTCCGCCGGGCTGATAACCTTCTTGTCCGCGGACAGCTTCACCTGTGCCGGAGCCCCCTCCACGGGCCACTCCGGAGGAGGAATATTCCTGAATTCATTCCTGTACCAGTACCAGGCCCGCTTGGGAATGCGGAAGTAATCCACAATGCCCATGCGCCCGCCGGAAGGCCAGATGCTGCCGTGGTCAAAGCCGCACCAGACCGCCTCTCCCACGCGCCAGGGATAGCGAATCCCCGCCTCTTTATCCTTCTTCATATCCCCCCACCCCGGCGCATACATCCCCGGCCTCCGGCAGCTCACGGAACCGTACTCCGTCACCATGCTGGGCCTGCCGGGCGTCTTCACATGGGAGCCGTCCCCGTTGAAGGCGGCCATGTCCCCCAGCTTGTCAAAATTTCCGCGCTGCCCTCCCCCGGCGCACACGGGGCGCGTCGGGTCCAGCTCCTTCACCAAGGCAATAAGCCTGTTGCACAAGGCCCTGGCCTCCGGCCCATGCCTGGTAAAAAACGGTTCATTGCTAATGCTCCAGATGACGATGGAAGGATGGTTGCGGAATTGCAGCACCATCTCCCTCACCTGGCGCATGCAGCTTTCCTCAAACGCAATACGGTCCTTCTTTTCCGTTGGATAGGCATCGCAATTCCAGTACCTGTCATGCTCCTTGAACCCGCCCATTCCCCAAAAAACGCCTTCATTCAGCATGCACATTCCCTCCCGGTCGCAAGCATCCAGAAACGCCTGGGAATGAGGGTAATGGGAGCCGCGTATGAAATTAAACCCGGCGTTCTTCATCAGCCGCACATCACGGCGGGCCCCGGCGTCCGTCACGGCATCCCCCCATCCGGCGTGGTCCTGGTGCACATTGGCTCCCTGCAGATAAACAGGTTTCCCGTTCATCAGCATGCCACGGTCCGCCGTCAGTTCCAGAGTACGGAAACCCAGGGGATTTTCAACCCGGTCCAGCACCTGCCCCTTCTCGTCCAGCAACTCCGTCGCCACGCGGTACATATTGGGGGCTGCGGGGCTCCACAACCCGGGAGAGGCCAGCGGAGGCAGGTCAGCCTGTACGCGAGACTCTTCTCCGGCGCCCAGCTCCGCGACCTTCTCTCCCCGCAGCACCACGCGGCCGCTTTGCTCCTCCCGCACAGTATGCCGCACCGTCACTTTCCTCACAATCCCGGTATCATTCTTCACTTCCGTCAGAATCCGGACCTTCCCGCGGGCCGCCGTCACCTCCGGCGTCTGAACCCATACTCCGTGCGCAGGCAAATACACGGGAGAACACACGTGCAGATGTACGTTCCGGTACAGGCCTCCGGAAAAAGTATGCTCCCCCGCCCGCGGCGCCATGCGGGGGCTCCAGCGGTTATCCACCCGTACCTCCACCCAGTTCTCGCCGGGTTTCAGGAAAGGCGTCAAATCCGACCGGAAGGCCGTATATCCCCCTTCATGCCTTCCCGCAGTCTTCCCGTTCACCTTCACCTCCGCCACCTGGAAAGCTGCGCCGCAATCCAGAAACACCTTCTTCCCCTGCCATTCCTCCGGCATGACCAGCTTCTTGCGGTAGGCGCCTCGCCCTGTGTAAAAGGAATCGGACATAAAGTAGGGCAGACTGAACGTATGGGGCAGATGAACCGTCTGCCAGCCGCTCTTTCCGGGCTCGTCCTCAAACCGGAACTCCCAGCCGCGGTTCCAGATCATCCTCTCGCAGGGGAATGCAACTTTTTCCGCAGAGGAAACGCCTGTTTCCGCTCCGGCCATGGAAAAACACAGGGCAGCGCCCAGCATGCAGGCCATCATCTTGCGCATGCGTATGTTACCATTCCGTCCTGCTTTTTCTTTCAGTTAAAAAATATTTCCGCCCGTGAAAAGCCCGCAACAACAAGCCGTGCATCCCGGACAGGGAGCACGGCTGGAAAACTTCTCCATCCGGGGAGCAGCGCAAAACGCCTGCCGCCCCGTTACTGGGTGATGATATTCAGTTCCGCAACAGTGGCGCTCTGCTCGCAGCCCTTCACCGGAGACCGGGCATCCAGCTTGAAGTAGCGGGCCTCCACAGGCCTGCCGAAGTCGATGCGCTGAACCGCGGGATCCTTCCTGATATAATGGTACGTGAACTGGCCTTTCTTCACTTCCTTCCAGTTCCGCCCGTCATCGGAAACGGAAAACGCGTACTGGCTGATGAGGCCCTTGTCCCTGTCCATTCTGGGCGTATAGATAAACCCGGTAAATTTCATTCTGGTTCCCATATCCACGGCAATGGAGTGGGGAAAACCCGGCAGGCCGTTCGTGTACGACGTGTGCCAACAGGTATCCGGATTCCCGTCAATGGCAAAGTGGGCGAAACCGGTATCCGGCTCTTCCGAGGAAGCGCTTAAAATTTTCCATTCGCCCTGCCCCTTGACGAGGGGGAATTTTCTCTCTCCGGGAGACGTGGAAGGAACCTTGCCGGACTTCACCCAGGCCCTCACTTCCCCTTCGGGAAGCTTGAAGGGATTCCGGTACGCTTTTTCCGGCCCCTTGTTGACGGAATACGTTATCTCCGCCTCAGGCGTGGAGGAAACCAGGCTGACCATGCCGTTTCCATCCCGTTCAATGACGGGGGAATGGGGAACAGCCAGTCCCGTGCGCGCCAGATTCAGCAGGGCGGACGAGGGCGCCAGCACAAACCCCAGAGCTGTGGCCTTGCTCAATGTCTGGTACCTGGCCAGCGGGCGCGGCCCGCAGGAAGAGCCGCCCAGCCCCATCTGGAAAGCATCCAGATTCACAATCACTTTATTTTTCTCCGACAGCCTGTCCAGGCTCCTGGCGTCGTTAAGCTCCTTCGGCGTATAACGCAGAACGGAAACCTCCAGCAGAGCCCCGGGAGAGGCTGAACCTACCCACAGAGCCCGGGCCTCCCGGGGGTTGGACAAGGCTATCCAGTCCGTCTCCATGCGGTTGCCCATATCCTGGGGCCGGGAATAAGCAAAAAACATATCGTCCACGGAAGTGCGGAAAACGTCCTTCCAGCAGCTCGTACGGCGGTCCCGGTAATTATCCCACGGTCCCAGCCCCAGGTACTCTACCCGGTCATACGCGGCAGGCATCCCGAAAGTGACGCCCAGCCGGAGGAGTTCTTCTCCCCTGGCGGAAGGATACATTCGGACGGAAGCATTGATAATGCCGTTGCCGAAAACCGTCCACGCGACTTCCCCGGAAAAGGCAAGCTCGGAACCTTTCGTCCGGAACTGCGCCGTGATACGGGCCACGCCGGGGGAAATGACGGCAGCGTTAACGTCGGAATATTCCGCTTTCATATTCTGCATCTTCATTTTCCCTTCAACCTTGCTCCTGATCCAGGCGTCGTTATCCACCGGAGAGCGGTACGCCTGGAGCTCCACCGGATAGCCGGGCAACATCAAATCCCGGCCGCCATACCGGAGGGAGGAAAGCATCCCGTTTTTGAAGGATGCGGAAAAATCCTTCCCCTGCACGACCACGGGATCCCCCTGACGCACGGAAACGGCAGGCAAACCCGCCGGGGGAGGCGCGGGAACCGCCTTCTCCGCGGACGCCGGAAACCACTCATAAGCTTCGCACTCATTCACCACATGTTCCAGCTGACTGGCGGAAAGTTCCTTCATGTCTTCCGGGAGCTTGAAGCGGACATCCGCCAGAACCATCAGGGAACCGGTCCGCATGGCGGCTGAAGACAGATTCACCGTTGCGGATTTGCCGGGGGGGACCTCCGGAAGAACCATGCGCTCCACGGCATGGCCGCCGCCGGGAGTTAGGGATACCAGATAAAGCGTATAACCTTTCAAAGGCTTATGGAAATATTTGTTGCGGACGGACAGGGAGCCGTCCTTGCGCTCAAAAGCCATGTACTGGTATACTTTCTTCACCTCCTTCGTCTTGGCCGTGGTGTTCCGGTTGCCAAGAAGAATGCCGTTGTCGCAGAAATTGGCCTGGTTGGGCCTGTCTCCGAACATGCCGCCGTAAGCCTGCGTCACTCCCTTAAAAGGGGCGGGTTTGTAAATGCCGTTTCCGGCAGGATTGGCGCGGAGGGACTGGTCCGCGAAATCCCAGATGGCCCCGCCCACCATGCGCGGGGAAGACTCGAAGGCATCCATGTACTCCTTGAAATTACCCAGGGCATTCCCCATGGAGTGGGCATACTCGCACACGAAAAAGGGGCGGGAAGTTTTCTGCTTCCCCCAGTTTTCCACCCGGTCCACGGGCGGATACATGGCGGAATCCATATCCACGGCCTTGTGGCCGTGCGGAAATTCGCAGTAATGGAGGGGCCACGTACCGTCATAAGCCCTGACAGCCGCCGCTGCCGCCTCAAAATTGGGGCCGTTGCCGGACTCATTGCCCAGGGACCAGAAAACAATGGATGGGTGATTCTTGGAACGGTGCACCATGCTCATATTGCGCTCCACATGGGCTTTTTTCCAGGAAGGCTTCCGGGAAATATCCATGCTGCCATTGCGGATGCCGTGGGCCTCGCAGTTGGCTTCGTCCATCACGTACAGGCCGTAGCGGTCGCACAGCTCATAAAAATAAGGATGATTGGGATAGTGGGAGCAGCGGACGGTATTGATATTATGCGCCTTGATAATCTGCACGTCCTTTTCCATCACTTCCCGCGGAATGGCGCGCCGTAATCGGGATGGGCTTCATGGCGGTTGACCCCCTTGAACTTGACGGCCCTGCCGTTGATCAGCACGGCTCCGTTATCCGCAATCTCCACGGAACGGAACCCGATATTGACGGAACGGGTATCCTTTCCATTCAGAGAATAAGTCACCCTGTACAAGTTGGGCGTTTCCGCCGTCCATGGCTTCACGCCGGGAAATTTCCTGTTCAGGGAAATCTGCACCTCGCCTCCGGAGGGAATGGAGGGAACCTCCAGCGTTCCGGAATCCAGCCTTCCCCTGTTGTCCGTCTGCACGCGGCCGGAACCGTTCCGGCCCTCCCAGTTCAAGTTAGTGGAAATCCCGTCGATAGAATAATTCAGCTTCATGCCGGCGGGAATATCCTTTTTACCGGAATTGCGGATGGTGAACGTTCCGTCCAGCGCCCCGGTTGTGTAATCCTCCCTGTCCAGTCCGGCCTTCAGAAACAGGTCGCGCACGTGCGCCTGCGGCTGGGCAAACAGGGTCACGTCCCGGAAAATGCCGGAAAGGCGCAGGAAATCCTGGTCCTCCAGATAAGAACCGTCGCTCCAGCGGTATACTTCCACGGCAATCGTGTTCCTGCCAGGCTTAACATAGGGAGTAAGGTCAAACTCCGCCCCTGTATAGGAATCTTCGGAATAGCCGACCTTACGGCCATTCACCCACACATAAAAGGCGGACTCCACCCCGTCGAACCGGACCACCACCTGCTCTCCCTGCCAGGAAGCGGGCAAATTGAAATCCCGGCGGTAGGAACCCACGGAATTACGCTCCCTGTACGCCGGCCAGTTCCTGGGAGGTTCCCCCATTACCTTGGGAGGATTCGGCTTGAATGGATAGGGAACATTCGTGTAAATGGCCGTTCCATAACCGTAAAGCTGCCAGTTGGAAGGAACCTTGACCGTATCCCATCCGGAAACGGAATAGGAAGGATTGAAGAAATCGGCAGGCCTCTCGTCCGGAGTCATGGAAAATTTGAACTTCCAATCCCCATTCAAGCTCAACGTTTTATCTGATGCCGGGAAAACGGAGGCTCGGGGAGCCTCCTTATTGATTCCCGTCACCTCTTCATTTTCCCAATCCGGAACGTCCCCCAGCAGGGGAAGAGCCGGAGCCAGAGCCATCAAGGAAAACAGAAACAAGCGCACCGTCTTCATCTCGGAATGAATATGAAATTGCTTACTTATACTTTTTCAGGGACGGATCCTGATAACGCTCTGAATCCTTCTTCCCGTCACCTCCGGCAAGTTTCAACGTCCATTTGCAGGAATCCGTGTACGTTTTCCCTCCTATGGAGGCCGTGGCCGTAATCGTGTTGAGACCGGGCTTGAGAGTCACTTCAGGCCAGACGGCGCGCTTCAAATCATCCGGTTTGACGCTCCCGACGGTCTTCCCGTTGACGCTCAGCTTCACCTCGGAACCATTGCAGTAAACCTTCACGGGCACCGTTTTTTCCGTACGTTCCGCAAACCTGCGGGATGTGATGTACACGGTAGGACGAGGGCTCCAGTTGGCCCTGTAGAAAAAATAGGCGTCCTTGGGCGTCTTGCGGTCATAGGTCACCAGTCCCTTGTCGTTCATGCCGGGGCTCTCCCCCTCAAAACGGGAAGAGGAACCGAAGTCAAACATGTTCCAGACAAAAGCTCCCCACACCTCCGGCCTTTCCCTGATGCACCTGTAATTGACCTCATGAGCATGGGACTGCCATTCCTCCGGATGCCAGAACCCGGCAGGAGACGGCCTTTGGGCCGGATTCTCATGCATGCCCACGCTGGCTCCATGGCCGTATTCACTGACGGCAATGCCCATCTTGCCGCCATAGTCGCGGATGTAGCCGTTCAGATTGCCCTTCATGGTTTCGGGGCCTCCTCCATACCAGCCGGGATACGTATTGAACGCAATGTGGTCGGGAATATGGTTCAGTTTTTTGCGGCCCGGCTGGTTGCTGGCCCCCACGGTCATGCGTGAAGGATCCGTCTCCTTCACGAACCTGTTCAACGCCGTCAACTCAGCTTCCATGTCCACACCCTTGGTGGCAGCCTCGGGCTGGTGGCCGATCTCATTGAAAATGCCCCACATGCAAATGGAGGGATGATTCCAATGCTGGAAAATCATCTCCCGGGCCTGGAGGCGGTTATTCTCCCGGAACTCCGGCGTATCCCACACCAGGTTGACGTTGGGAACCTCGGACCAGACAACCAGCCCCGTCTTGTCGCACAGGTCGTAAATATTGGCGGATGCGGGATAGTGGCCCGTTCTAACCCCGTCCGCCCCCATATCCGCAATCAGCCTGATATCCCGCGCCTCATCTTCCGGGGAAAGAGCCCACCCCTTCCCCTTCATATCCTGATGGCGGCTGACCCCTTTGATCTGCATGGCCTTTCCGTTCAGGACAAAACCTTCCTTGGGATTGACGGAAACCGTCCTCAGCCCCAGCGGCTGCACCAGCTCATCCGTCTGGCCGTCCGCCGTCCTGATGGAAGTTTTCACCTGGTACAGGTAAGGATTCTTCACTCCGTTCCAGAGTACGGGATTGGCGATTTCCAGCGTTACGGGGACCTCCAGTCCATTCTTTTCCCCGGCGGCGGCCTTTACTGTCTTCCCGGCTGCCTTCCTGCCCTTCATGTCCAGAATTTCCACCGCTACCTCCACCTCCCCGGCCTTTCCGTCCGAATTGAGAAGAGTCTTTACTTCCACCACGGCCTTGGATTCGCTTAGAGACTTCGTCGTGACGAAAATACCGGGAGAAGCGTAAAAAAGAGGGTCAATGCAGATGCCGTCCGTCTCAATCAGTTCAATGGGCCGGTACAGGCCGCCGAACATGGAAAAATCCCCACGCTGGGGGGCGATATGATTCCGCTGCGTGTTGTCCACCAGAACGGAAATCGTATTGGAGCCTTTTTTCAAAAGGGGCGTGATTTCATAACAGAAAGCCGTAAACGCCCCCTCATGGCTGCCGGCAGGCTTCCCATTGACGGAAACCTCGGAAACAATGCTGGCTCCCCCGCCGCGGATGAAATACCTCTTGCCCGGCTTGGGCTCCACCGGAAGCGTGCGCGAATAAACGGCCGGGCCGCGGCGGTAGGCGTTGCTGTTGACGGATTTGGCGTCTTCCCGCTTCCCCTGGGCACCGTTGGCGGCATCCTCCGCGTTCCAGGTATGGGGCACCGTCACTTTTCCAGCCGGTTCTCCGTTAAAACTGAAATCCCAGGAACCGTTCAGGGGATAAACCTCGCGGGCGTCCGCCGCTAAAAAAGCTCCCAGCACGCAGCAAAAGCCGGCACACGATACGTTGAAAGAATGAATTCTGAGGTTCATGGTATAGAAAAGCGGTATGTTCCATATACGTTCAACCGGGTAAAATACTTTCATACAGCCGTTTCTTTCCCCCCCTTTTCCACAAAAAATCTACTCAGACCGGACAAGCCGCGTCCATGTTGACATTCAACACAGGATACCGCGCTTTCTCACATTTTCGGTTCCTGTACCATCAGAAACTTTGATTTTCCGTCCGGTTCAAAGAAAACATAAGTAACAACATATCCTTGACGGTTACGCTTTTTCTAGTGGTAAGCATAAGTTTTCCTCATTATAAGAATGGCCTTTTTCATTAAAACCGTGTTTGGACAAACACGAGAAATGAACATGAAAAAAGCACCGAATACAAACAAATTGAAATATGTCGGAGCCGCGCTTCTGGAAGGGGAATCAGTCACCCTGATCCAGGCTGCAAGGCTGGTATTGGAAATCAAGGAAGCCTTGGGGGATGAAATCTGCACCATTACCCGGTGCCGGGAAGTCGTCTCCCTGGGGCTGAATGCCATTAAAAACAAGCGTCAAACCGTCAGCTTCGGTACGGCGGCCGTGGAATGCCTGCGTTCCAAAAGCCACCGCCGTCCCCGAACGCTGACGGATATCAGGAGCATCATCCACAAGCTCAAAAAGAGCAATCCGGAACTGGAACAGACCTCCCTGCGCAGTCTGAACGTGGAGGAATGCCAGAACATCCTGATGAATACCTTTACCACATCCCGGCAGAGGCATAAGGCCAGGCTCATCCTGAGCGGCATCTTCTCTTTCTCCGTCAAACGCGGATGGTGTGACGAGAATCCCATCCTCCGCGTGGACACGCCTTTCCTGCAGGAACAGGAAATTCCTGCCCTGACGCTGAAGGAAATTACCCGGCTTCTCAAAGCGTCCATGGAAGAATTTGACGGGAGTTGCGCAGCTGGAGCGGCTCTGATGATCTTTGCAGGCATCCGTCCGCAGGAAGTGGAACGCCTGCTCTGGGAAAACATCGCTATCCGCGACGGCTGCGTCATCCTGAACTCCAAACACACCAAAACCGGGGGCGCCAGGCACGTCACCATCCTGCCCGTACTCGCCAAATGGCTCAAATTCTGCCGTGACAGGACCAAACCCGGTCCCTGTTCCCCCATCTGCCCGAAAGGATGGACCATCAAGTGGCGCAAAATCCGGAAAAAAGCCGGCTGGGGAGGAAGAAAAAAATCATGGATGCCGGACTGCCTGCGGCACACTTACGCCAGCTACCACGCCAAGCACTTCAAGGACTACAACCTGTTGCAAATGGAAATGGGGCATCGTTCCTCCTCCCTGCTCCGCACGCGGTACCTGAACATGAAAGGCATCTCCCCGCAAACGGCCACGCGCTTCTGGGCTCTGACGCCGGCCAAGGTCATTGAGGAAACGAAACCGCCGGAAGAACCGGCGGCCTCCTGATCCGCAACAAAGGAAAACGCGCCGGAACGGGACAAACGCTCCTTGCCGAAGCAAAAAAACAAGGCTGTTTCCTACAGCTCGTAATAAGTGTATCCATTCAATCCGGAACGGAACACTTCCAGGGCCCTCCGGCGTTCGGACGGAGATATGTTCCCCTCGGCTACGGCCTGCTCCGCAAACGTGCGGAACTTGTTGATCAACTCCTTGGGATCATACTCCACGTAGGAAAGAACATCGGACACCGTGTCGCCCTCCACTTCATGGGTATAAACGGGACGGCCGCCTTCCAGATGCACGCCAACCACATTCGTGTCTCCCAGCAGGTTATGCAAATCCCCCAGGGTCTCCTGATAGGCTCCTACCAGGAACACGCCTATGTAATAATCGTCCTCGCCGGGTTTGATGGCATGCAGGGGAAGGGCGGTTGCCACGTCCTCACGGTCAATGAACTGGTCTATCTTTCCGTCGCAATCGCACGTGATGTCCGCCAAGACGGCCTTATTCGTGGGCCGCTCATTCAAACGGTGCAGAGGCATCACGGGGAAAAGCTGGCGTATGGCCCAGGAATCAGGAAGAGACTGGAACAGTGAAAAATTACCGTAATAAAAGTCCACCATGGAGCAGGAAAGTTCCCTGAGATCTTCCGGAATGGTCTCCATTTCCGCCAGCATGCGGGAAATGCGGCTCAGGATATGCCAGTAATAGGCCTCTCCCAGCCCGCGCTGCCGCAGGGTGGCGTTCCCGTAAAAAAACTGGGCGCGAAGCTGATCCCGGTAATAACAGGCGTCATTATAACACTCCTGCATATTCTTCCTGGCCAGCGTCCTGTCCGTATCCGCAAAAGCCTTCAACAATTCCGGAGCGTCTTCCGGAAGTTCGGGCGGAGGTTCCTCGCCGGGAGCGCTCGTCACATCCAGCACGTTGAACACCAGCACGGAATAATAAGCCACCACGGCCCGTCCGGACTCCGTCACCAGCGTGGGATGGGGAACCCCGTACTTGGAACACATGTCCCCCACCACCTCCACCACGTCACGGGCAAACTCCGCAATGGAATAATTGCAGGAAGAATGGAAATTCGTCTTGGAACCGTCATAATCCACGGCCAGGCCGCCGCCCATGTCCAGCGTGCCCAATGGAGCCCCCTCCTTCACCAGGTCCACGTAAATGCGGACCGCCTCCGTCAGCCCCTCGCGCACCACGGAAATATTTGGAATCTGGGAACCCTGATGATAATGGAGCAGCTTCAGGCAGTCCAGCGCATCCACCTGCTTTAGCTTATCCACCACATCCACCACCTGAGCCGCGTTCAGTCCAAAAACGGACTTGTCCCCCGCGGATTCCTGCCACAAGCCGGAACCTTTGGCGGCCAGCTTGACGCGCACGCCCAGATTGGGGCGGATATCCATTCTCCTGGCGCGCTCCAGAATAACGTCCAGCTCGGAAGGCATTTCCAGAACGATAAAAATATTCAGCCCCATCTTCTGGGCCGTCAACGCCAGGTCAATGAACTCGTCATCCTTGTACCCGTTGCAAATCAGATAGGCATTCGGATTATTCATGTGGGCCATGGCGGCTATCAGCTCCGGCTTGGAACCGGCCTCCAGACCGTAATCATACTTGGTGCCGAACTCCGCAATCTCCTCCACCACCTGGCGCTGCTGGTTTACCTTAATGGGATAAACGCCCTGGTACTTACCCTGATACCCCGCCTCCTTGATTGCTTTCCGGAAACTGTCGTTCAGCTCCGCAATACGGCTGCGCAGCAAATCCCGGAACCGGAACAGAACGGGAACGGTAGTCCCGCGCTCCTTCAGCCCCTCCAGCAGATCGCACAGGCTGACATCCTTCTTCCCGCCATCCTCGTCATTCAGGCGTACGGTAACCTCTCCCTTTTTGCTGATGCGGAAATAACCGTTCCCCCAATCGTCAATGCCGTACAAATCTGCGGAATCATGGTGACTCCATCCGCGGACTTTCTGCTTGATGCCTTCTTTAGCTGCTGCCATGTCAATTTGTCTGGTCAAATGTTTTAGCCCAGGCGGGCTTCAAAATCTTCATAGGAAAAACGGCGCACCGTCTCCACGGAACCGTCTTTTCTCTGAATGGCGATGTCCGGATGGCGCACGCCGTTGAAAAACGTGGTCTTCACCATCGTATAATGCGCCATATCGTCAAACACGAGTTCGTCTCCCACCGCCAGAGGCTCCGCGAAGGAATAATCCCCAATCCGGTCTCCCGCCAGGCACGTGGGTGCGCCCAGCCGGTATGTATAGGCTCCTTCCCCGGCCTTCCCCGCCAGCGCATAACTCTCCCCTTCCATCCGTACAGCGGGCTGCTGCTCGGAACGGAGGGAAGCGTCACCTGCAATCTGGAACACATCCGGCCGATAAGGCATTTCCATCGTATCAGGCATATGGGCGGATGCGGAAACATCCAGAATGGCATGATTCACCCCCTCCGAGGAAAAAAGATCCAGCACCCGGCACCGCAGCACTCCGGTATGAATGGCCGCGGCCTCTCCCGGTTCCAGCCACACCTCCACGCCGTAGCGTTCACGGATGCGGCGGATAAGCGCCGCCAGCTGCTTCCGGTCATAATCGGGTTTGGTAATCCAATGCCCTCCTCCCATATTCAGCCAGGAAATCTCCGGACGGCGCAGAAGATGGCCGAAGTGGCGCTCCACCGCATCCACCGTCACTGCCAGGTCATCCGCTCCCTGTTCGCACAAAGTATGGAAATGAAGACCGGAAATGCCGGACAGATCCGCACCCTGCATCATGTCCGGCGTCACGCCCAGGCGGGAACCGGGAGCGCAGGGATCATACATGGGCGTATGCCCTGTGGAACATTGGGGATTGACGCGCAGGCCGCATTTCAATTCACCGGAAGCAAAGCGGGGATGCCGCATCACTTCCTCCCGGAAACGGGCCCACTGCGTCAGGCTGTTAAAATCAAGATGGCTGGAAATCTCCGCCAGCTCCGCTATTTCCTCCGGCGCATGACCGGGAGAATACGTCAGCACATGCTTCCCGAACCTGCGCCGGGCCAGCCGCGCCTCCCACAGGCCGGAAGCGCAGCAGCCGTCCAGCCAGGGGGACAGGGTCTCGAAACAGGGCCAGCAGGAAAACCCCTTCAGCGCCAGAACGATACGGCACCCCGCGTCATCCGCCACATCCCTCAGGATAAGAGCGTTGCGTTCCAGGGCCGGCAGGTTGACGATAAAGGCGGACATAAAGCAACGACAACCTAAGCGATTCAGAACGATTTGCGAGAAAAATTTTAGTAATATACCATCATACCTCCCGGGCGGATGCGTGGGAGCCGCCTGTCGCACCCGCTCCCTCCCGCGTCAAACGGAAACGTCAAAAAACGCCACAAATCGGCGCTTCCCGCATTCTTTTCCTTGAAATGGGAGGTATTTTCCTCTTTTATAACGTAACCATTGCGATTGCCATGACTAACATTCATCCCTTCACTACTGCAGCAGCCTGCATCCTGACCGCCGGGGCAGCGCTCTTCACCACCTCTTGCCAACCAGCCTCTCCCGGGAGCTATGCCCGTCAATTCGCTACTGCCCAGAACGTATCCGTGCACGGATACAACGGCCGCGAAACGCTGACCGCCCGGGTTTACGCCGACTGGGGCAGCATGCCGGCCAACGCGCGCCGCGCCATGGAAGAATACATCAAGGGCGCTGAATGGAAAACAATGGACTACATCCGCCCGCAGTACTTCATCCAGGTAGACCGCTCCTTCTGGGCGATCTGCATTGACAATGCCGGCAACATGATGGGCGTCATTCCCTTCCGCAATGGCGAGGACGCCCGCAAGATGTCCGTCAACAACCACTTCAAGATGCTGGTCAACACGACGGACCGGGCTCCCGCGCTGGGTTACGCCATCCTGAAAAACCTGGCTTATGCCGATGGCCTCCGCGTCAGCACCCGCAAGGCTGACGGACTGGAAACCCCCGTCCCTGTCCCTCCGGCCATGAAGGTAGTTGTCCCGCCCAAGGGAACCGCTCCGGGCGCAGCGCCCGCCGCCAAATCTGCCGCAGCGGCCGCTTCTGAACCCGGCGCCACGGACGAAACTCCTGCTGACGATACGGAAGCTTCCTCCGCAGACAGCGCTGCTGAAAGCGAAGATGCCGCGGCAACGGATGATGCCGCCGTCACCGACGATTTTTAATCCCACCCTTTCAGGGAACCTTGTTATTTAAACCCTGCCACGCCTCGACGCCATACCCGTCGGGGCGTTTTTTTATTCCTCCCGGCCCCGTTTCCGCCCTCCTTACCTCCCCTGTTCCGGGAAAAGCGATAACGGTTTTCATTCACGGAAGAGCGATGATCCTGCAGCCGGAAATAAAAAAATGTCCCTTCATCCCTGATCCGGACTGGAGCAAAAACTCCTGAAAAGGAAGCGAGGGATCTTCCGGTCTCAACCTGTCCCGCCCGGCGGAGGCGAATCCTGCCGGGGTTCATGAAAAAACTTTGGAAAAACGTTATGGCGAAGCATCAAAAACCATGCCCTTTCACCTGGTCGGGCCACGGGACGGAACTCCCGGCAGGAACGCCCAGCTCGTTATCCTTCTTATAAGTTGGCATTTGCGCCTTCCTCTCCCGGAGCAACCTGCCCATGACAGCAGCCATTTCCCTGGTTTTCCGCGGCTCCCTGGAAGCCAGATTTTCCTTTTCGCCGATATCTTTCCTTAAATGATACAACTCAAAGCGTTGGTTCAGGTGGCGGTAAATCAGTTTCCAATCCCCCTGGCGCAATGCGGTGGAAGAAGTGTACTGCGGCGCCAGCCGGCTGCCCTCCCCCCAATTATTCGGCTGGTGGAACAAAAGGGGGCGGTCTTCAGGAAACCGGCCGCCTTTGAGCAAAGGAACCAGGCTCAAGCCGTCAAGCTTCTGCGGAACCTTTGCGTTCCGGCATCCGGCGATATCCAGAAGAGTCGGGAAAAAATCGTCAATAACCACCGGGACGGCACACCTTGAACCGCCCTTCGTCACGCCTGGCCAGGAAACAATCATAGGCTCCCGGATACCGCCTTCCATGCACGACCCCTTGCCGAAGGAAAGAGGATAATTGGCCTCTTCATTGCCCAGTCTGCCGGAGATGGACAAGCCCCCGTTATCCGACATAAACACCAATACGGTATTTTTATCCAAATGATGCTCCCGGAGGTACGTCATGATATCACCCAGGCTCTTGTCCATCCCCTCGATCAGCCCGGAATAATGCTTCTCCGTCCGGGACCACGTGTGGCCGTCCTCCGGATTTTTGTAGGCATCCGCAAACCTCTTGTCGTAAGCGCGCTCATCCAGCGGAGAATGCAAAGCGTAATGGGCCATGTACAGATAAAAGGGCTTGCCTGCCTCCTCCGGATTGGTCCTGATGGCTTCCAGGCGTTTAATGGCCTCCTGCGTCAGGGCCTCCGTCAAAAATACATCGTTCTGGTAATAATTATTCTCATCCAGCCCGCGCACATGGTTGAACCCCTTTCCGTAATGCCTGGAACCGCGGTAATCCGCCGGATGGCCGATCTCCGTACCCGCGATATTATAATCAAATCCCATATTCAACGGATTGGAGCCCGGAGTTCCCTGCGTGCCGAAATGGGCCTTCCCGCAATGGACGGTAACATACCCGCACTTCTTCAGCATCTCCGGCAGCGTGGCCGCCGTGACAAAAGGGCGCGTCATATGATAGCGCATATCCTCCCCGGAAATGGGGCGTTTCGTCGTTCCCCTGGCGGAAGCGCCAACCGGCTGAAGGCCGTTCAGCGCCCAGTCCGGAGGCTGGAGGCTCCTGCTGTTGGCGTCCGTCGTCCCGTTCTGCTCCCGTACCCAGCAGGTCACGCGGTGCCGCGCCGGATTCATGCCGGACATCAGACTCACCCGGGAAGGCGTGCAAAGGGGATGGGCATACGCATCCGTAAACGTCATGCCCTGGGAAGCCAGCTTCTCCATATTCGGCGTCCGGTAGCGCCTGTTCAAAAACGTTTTCTTCGGATTGCCCTGGCTGTCGGACCAGAAAGGGAGGGACGTATCCTGCCAGCCCATGTCATCTACCAGGAAAACGATGATGTTGGGCTTCTTTCCGGAAGCAGGGCCGGAACCGTTGCCCTGGGCAGATGCCCCGGCAAACAGGAAACTTGCGCCGCAGACGGCAGATATAATACAGGAAGTAAACTTCATGGTTGCAATCATTTAATACGGTCAACAAAAACCTTTCAGTTAAAAAATACGCGCAAACACCTTCTGCCCTTTCCTCTTTTCTCCGAAAAACGGCATCATGCCCCCGGCGCATGGGAAGCGCCTGTATTCCGCCGGGTTTAGGCTTGATTGACCCGCGGGCGGAGTATACATTCCCTCCCGTCATGTCCGAGCGTAAGAAACCATATCCCTTTGACGTTTTTGAACCTAAATGGCAACAGATCTGGGACGAAAGGAAAACCTTTAAAGTAAACAACCCGGGGGAAGAGGGCTTTGATGCGTCCAAACCCAAATACTACGTGCTGGACATGTTCCCCTACCCCAGCGGAGCGGGGCTGCATGTGGGCCATCCGGAAGGATACACCGCCACGGACATTATAGCGCGTTTCAAACGCATGAACGGCTTTAACGTGCTCCATCCCATGGGGTGGGACTCCTTCGGCCTTCCGGCGGAGCAATACGCCATTAAAACCGGGCAGCACCCCTCCGTCACTACCTTCCGGAATATAGACAACTTCCGCCGCCAGCTCAAAATGCTGGGGTTCTCTTACGACTGGGACCGGGAAATAGCAACAACGGACCATAAATACGTCCGGTGGACCCAGTGGATATTCCTCCAGCTTTACAACTCCTACTACAACAAGGAACTGAAAAAGGCGCGCCCCGTTTCCGAGCTGGAGGAACAGGGATTAAGCCGGGAGGAAATCGACCAGCGCCGGCTGGCTTACGTGGCGGAAGCGGCCGTCAACTGGTCCCCGGACCTGGGAACCGTCCTTGCCAATGAGGAAGTGGAGGAATGGAAATCCAAGGGGCACCGCGTGGAACGCCGTCCCCTGCGCCAGTGGATGCTGCGCATCACGGACTATGCGGAACGCCTTATTGACGAGCTGGAGCCCCTGGACTGGCCGGAATCCATCAAACTGCTTCAGCGCAACTGGATAGGCAAATCGGAAGGGGCGGAAGTGGACTTTACCCTGGACGGAGAAACAATCACTGTCTATACCACCAGGCCGGACACCCTCTTTGGGGCCACCTACATGGTTCTTTCCCCGGAACACCCGCTGGTGGATGCCGTCACCACGCCGGAACAGAAAAATGCCGTGGAACAATACCGCGCCCAATGCGCCTCCAAAAGCGACCTGGAACGCACAGACCTCTCCAAGGAAAAAACAGGGGTCTTCACCGGAGCTTATGCCGTCAATCCGGTCAATGGAAAGAAAATCCCCGTCTGGATTGCGGACTATGTGCTGATGGGCTACGGAACCGGAGCCATCATGGCCGTCCCCGCCCATGATGAACGCGACTTCGCCTTTGCCCAGGTCTTCGGCCTGCCTGTTCTCCAGGTAGTTCAGCCGCCCAGTGAAGACATGGACTGGCGCGGCTTCTGCGGTTATGAAGGTTCCAGCGTGAACTCCGGCTTCCTGACTGGGCTGCCTACTCCGGAAGCCAAGGAAAAAATGATCCTCTGGCTGGAAGAAAACGGCAAGGGACGCCGCAAAGTAAACTACAAGCTGCGCGACTGGCTCTTCTCCCGCCAGCGTTACTGGGGGGAACCGTTCCCCATCGTATGGGAAAACGGCCGCCACCATGCCCTGCCGGAAAGCGAACTCCCCGTACTCCAGCCGGATCTGGACGACTTCGCCCCCACGGGAGACCCCCGCGGCCCTCTGGTCAAGGCTGAGGAATGGATAGCCTACACGCCCACGGCCCACCGGGAAACGAATACCATGCCCCAATGGGCCGGCTCCTGCTGGTACTACCTGCGCTACCTGGACCCGGCCAACACGGAACGCTTCGTCAGCCGGGAAGCGGAACAATACTGGATGGGGTCCGCCGGCACCCCCGGAGGCGTGGACCTGTACGTAGGCGGCACGGAACACGCCGTTCTCCACCTTCTCTATGCCCGCTTCTGGCACAAGGTCCTCTTTGACCTCGGGTACCTCAGCACCAACGAACCCTTCCAGAAACTCGTCAACCAGGGGCTCATCCTGGGGGAAGACGGCCAGAAAATGTCCAAATCCCGCGGCAACGTCGTCAATCCGGACGACATCGTCCGCGAATATGGAGCGGACTCCCTGCGGTTATATGAAATGTTCATGGGCCCTCTCAAGGACGTGAAACCCTGGGCGACCAAAGGCGTGGAAGGCATTTCCCGCTTTCTGGCCCGCGTCTGGCGCGTGGCCTTCCGGGAAAATCAGGAAGGAGAATGGGAAATCAACTCCAAACTGGCGGAGAACGCTGCGGAAGCCGAGGTGCTTGCCGTACGCAAGGAACTGCACAAAACCATTAAAAAAGTGACGGAGGACATCAATGCCATGTCCTTCAACACTGCCATTGCGAAAATGATGGAATGCACCAATGCCATGACCTCCGCGGACGTGGTGGACGTTCAGGACTATGATGCCTTCCTGACCCTGTTGAATCCCTTTGCCCCCCACCTTACGGAAGAAATCCACAGCCGCCTGCAAACAGCCTTCCCGGCTCTGGCCCAGACGCAGCTTTGCCAGAAAAACTGGCCTGAATGGGAGGAAGCCCTTCTGGAGGAAAATACCGTTCCCATGGTCATCCAGGTGAACGGCAAACTGAGGGACAAGCTGGAAGTGCCCAAGGACATCTCCCGGGAAGAACTGGAAAAGCTGGCCCTGGCCTCCGCCAAGGTGAACATCTTCCTGGACGGCGTCACCGTGCGCAAGGTAATTGTCGTGCCCGGCCGCCTGGTCAACATCGTAGCCAACTGACAACCCCGGAAAGACCCTGCCATCATGACCATGATCTCCCCGTCCCTGCTGGCCGCCGACTTCTCCCGCATCGGGGAGGAAGCGCGCCGCGCCTTTGACTCCGGAGCCGACTGGCTGCATCTGGACATCATGGACGGCCACTTTGTGGACAACATCTCCTTTGGCCCGGAAATCTGCACCGCCGTCAGAAAAGCGGTGGGGCCGGACCGCTTTCTGGATGCCCACCTGATGATAGAACGGCCGGACCACTACTTTGACCGCTTCGTCAGGGCGGGCGTGAACCTCATCTGCTTTCACGTGGAACTGGGCGACCCTTACTACATTCGCAACACCCTCGGACGAATCCGGAAAGCCGGAGTAAAAAACGGCCTGGCTCTCAACCCGGCCACTCCCTTTGAAACCGTAGAACCCTACCTGGCAGAAATAGACCTGTTGCTGGTCATGTCCGTAGTGCCGGGCTTCGGCGGCCAATCCTTCATGCCCTCCGTATTGGACAAGGTGGAAAAAGCCGTCGAATGGCGTACGGAAAACCGCGCTTCCTTCCTTATTCAAATGGACGGAGGAATTGGCAAAAACAACGCAGCCCAGTGCGCTCTGGCCGGGGCGGACGTGCTGGTGGCAGGCTCCTCTACCTTCAAGGCTCCGAATATGGCCCAAGCCATTGCGGAAATGAAATAACCCGCCTGGCACTTCGGGAAATCAAAAATCCGAACATCCGCCCTGAAACGCCGGAGTTCCATCTCCGGCCTCCTGCTATCAGGCTTTAAGGGAAAGCCCTATTCAAAACATGGCGGGACAAGCATGCCAGCCTCAACGCTATGTCGCTGCCGTGCCCATCATGTCGCCCTGCCGGGCAAACAGCTCCAAACCTTCCTCCGTCTTTTCCAACAAATCGGAAGCCAGCCTGACTCTGCCCGGTTCAAAAAAGCACATTACCGTGGAGCCCCCAAAGGCAAAATACCCCTTCTCCGCCCCTCTTGCGGAGAAAGCGCCCGGAACATACGTCTCTTCAATCAGCCCAACTCCGGTAGCCCCCACCTCCAGCATGGCGACCTCTCCCCATAACTCCGACTGGATCAGGGTCAAATTCCTTTTATTAGTCCATAGCCATGCCAGACGGCTGCGCAGGCAATATGGAGACACGCTTGCCAGCGGGCCTCCCAGCTTCGTCCAGGAACCGGGCACCCCGGATACGGGAAAATGAAAACGGTGGTAATCCGTAGGGCACAGGCGCGACAAGACAACGGCGCCTGCCGCATACCGCTCAGCCAGGGTGTCGCTCCCCAGCAGGGAAGGCAGGTCAAAACTCTGCCCCTTCACGAAAACGTTCTTAATTCGGTCGGCGCGTTCCCAGCCCATGTGCCGGGCATCTGCAGGGAAAACGGCCGTATCCTCTCCACCAGCCAAAGGGCGGGCGCCCGGTTTCAGGCGGCGGTAGAAAAAATCGTTGAAATGCCTGAACTCTCCCATCCCCTTGAGAGAATCTTCCATATTAATGCCGTACTCCTTCACAAAAGAGGGAATGGAACGGGCGCTGGAAGGGCGGTTCTTCAACCACCCCAGCAGACGGGAAAAAACGCCTCGTTTAATCAGGACATGCAGCGCCGCCTTCCCCGAGGCAGTGCCGTAAATCCATTGCATATACTTCTCCCCCAGTACCTGCTCCCGTTCCACTCTGCCCGTATAACGGTTGTAATAGCGTATGTCCTCCATGGAACGCTTAGAGTGTCTTCCGCTTCTCCATTTGTCCAGTCGAAAGAATATCCCTGCTTCCTGTTTCCAGTACGCAGCACGGGCGCTTTGCTCCTGCGCACCGCCCTCTCTGTACAAGTCACCCTGTCCCGCTCAGGATTCAAATACTGAGAAACAAGGGGCATTCTGTCTTTCTTCTGTATTACTCAGACCTTGCTTTTTAAAAATAGTAAACGGCACTCTCAAACCACGGGGTTCCATTCACGCACCCGTGAGGGTGCGACAGCCATAAACCGGGTTCTGTCTCAATGAATTCCTGTTTCAATTCACACACCCGTGAGGGTGCGACGACCAGACTAATACAGTTTGAGCATCAAACATGCAACAAAGATTTTGCGCCAACCTGATGAACAAAACGGATACAGACAGGCCTGATCAAAGGAGATTTTTTTCAAGATACATTTCCCAAGCACTTACAGCATGCGCCGGATTCCCGGAAATTTTCTGTGAGCTTGAGGTTGGCGCAAGGCAGCATCCGAAGCGGTATCATTTCAGAAAAACTCAGTTTCTTCACGTCCGAGCCAGCTTGCACTCAATTTGTTTCGTTGATGTTAACCGTTCTTTTCCGCCGCGTCCAGAACCATCTTCCTCATACCTTACAAAACCAGGCATCCACCTCCCGGGAAACAGGAATGTTCCGCCATGAAAAACAGGAGCCGCCCTTACGGACGGCTCCAGCTTTAAGGCTCAATGGGAAAAATTCTCCTCACCTTTACAAGGCTGTCGGAATTTCCTTGCCCAGTTCAGACGCCTTTTTGGCGGAACCATCCCCGGCAATACGTTCCAGAATCACATCCTTGTAGCTCATGCCCCCCAGAATCATCGGCAGCACATGCACATCATGGGGAACCATGACGTCCAGGACATAGGCCTCAGGGGATTCAATCATCCGGGTGATAGCCGCCGGAAGCTCCTCTATGCGAAGCACACGCTCGCACTTGACGCCGAATCCGGCGCAAATAAGCGGATAGTTCGGGTAGATGACGTCTTCCGTTTTATGGGTAGGGTCATAATTGTCGTGCGGGTCCGCCAGGAAGGTCTGTGCCCGGTTGGAATCATATTTCAAATCTTCCCACTGAACCACCATTCCCAGGTGCTGGTTGTTCAGGATAATGCATTTGACGGGCAGACGCTCCACATGAATGGTGGCCAGCTCCTGAATATTCATGAGCATGGAACCGTCCCCGTCGATATTCACCACCAGCCTGTCCGGATAAGCCAGGCACGCCCCCATGGAGGCCGGAAGCCCATAGCCCATGGTTCCCAAACCGCCGGAAGTAGCCAGACGGCGGGGCTTGTCAAATTTGAAGAATTGGGCGGCAAACATCTGATGCTGGCCCACCCCCGTGCAGATGATGGGGTCCTTGTCCGCCGTCTGGCGGTAGAGCTCTTCAATGACGGCCTGCGGGGCGATATACCCCTTGCGGTCTTCATAGGAGAAGGGGTACTGTTTTTTCCAGCCGTCAATCACGCCGAACCATTCCGGCGTGCGGGTGAAGCCGGAGGATCTGCGTTCCCAGCCTTTTGCGGCCAGAGCGGAGTTGAGCACCTGGAGGGCATCCTTCACGTTCGCGCGGATGGGATACGCCACTTTCTTGTTTTTATTGATCTCGCTGGCGTCAATGTCAATGTGAACGATCGTGGAACCCGGGCAGAACATATTGACGGCGCCCGTCACGCGATCGTCAAACCGGGCTCCCAGGGCAATGACCAGATCCGCTTCATTTACGGCGTTATTCGCAAACACGGCTCCGTGCATGCCCAGCCAGCGCAGGGAAAGAGGGTGGGTTTCCGGCATGGCGCCAATGCCCATCAGGGTAGTCGCCACAGGAATCTGGGAACGTTCCGCAAATTCCAGAAGGTCTCCGGAGGCTTCCGCAGAAATGATGCCGCCGCCAGCATAAATAACAGGCCGCTGGGCGTTTTCAATCAACGGGATAAGTTCTTCCAGCTTTTCCGCAGGAACGGGCAACACGGGATTGTAGCCGGGAATATCCATTTCCATGTCGAAGTCCGGCGTAAACACAGCCTCCTGCACGTCCTTGGGCATATCAATCAGCACAGGGCCCGGACGGCCCGTAGAGGCAATGTAAAAAGCTTCCTTGATGATGCGAGGCAATTCTTCCGGTTCCGTCACCAAATAGCTGTGCTTCACGATAGGGGAGGTCATGCCGAATACGTCCGTTTCCTGAAAGGCGCCGCGCCCAATCAGGGAGCGCATGACCTGCGCCGTAATCGCCACCAGAGGCGTGGAATCCAGATAAGCATCCGCAATGGAGGTAATCATATTGGTGGCGCCAGGGCCGGAGGTGGAAATACAAACGCCCACCTTGCCCGTAACGCGGCCGTAACCTTCCGCGCCGAATGCCCCGCCCTGTTCATGACGGGGCAGGATGGTCCGTATCTTGGGCTGATGGCTCAGGGCCTGATGAATCGGCATGCTGGCGCCGCCAGGATAGGCAAAGACGACGTCTACACCTTCACGCACGAGGCATTCCACGAGCACTTCAGCTCCTGTCATGCGGGTTTTCGTCGGGGCGGATGATGTTTTGTCGTTTGTGCTCATGTGCAAATAATATTTTATTTGTTCAATAGGAAAAAAGGTTCTAACGCATTCCGGACGCAATGTGAAGCCTTTTCCTTAAAAGGAAGAAGGGCATGAAGAAAGGAGGAAAATTCCGGAATCCTCTTCCGCCAAAAATCAGGAAAGAGGAATCAGTCCAGGGATGGCCGCCGGACCTGCACACAGTCCATTCCTGCGGCTTCGGCAGCTTTCATGCCGGGCTCGGCATCCTCAAAAACCACGCAACGGTCCGGGGCAACCCCCAGGAGCTCCGCCGCCTTCAGAAACATGTCCGGCGCAGGTTTGCCATGCTCCACCTCATCCGGCGTCAAAATCACGTCAAAAAGGCCTGAAAGCCCGGCGGCAGCCAAAGTCCGGGACGCTCCCGGCATGGCGCTCCCGGTGGCTATCGCCTTGGGGGCGTCTCCAAGGGAATGCACGAACTCCACCACTTCCCGGATAGGCTGCATGCCTTCCTTTTCCAGCATTTCCAGATAAATGCGGCGCTTATCCGCAGCCGTGGATGCCGCATCCATGTGCATGCCGTACCGCTCATTTAAAAAACGCACCACATCATTGGCGGACTTTCCGCCGCAGGAATAGAATTCATCCGCCCGGAACACATGGTCCGGAGCCCCCGCACGTGCCAAAGCTTCGCGCCATGCCCTGTAATGGAGCGGCATGCTGTCCACCAGGGTGCCGTCCAAATCAAAAATATACCCTTCATATTTTTTTTCAGGCAAATCCACGCGTTTCTTCATAACGGGAGGATATAGTGCCACAAACTCCTTTTCCGGTAAAGCCCGCAGTCAGCCCGCGCGGGAAAGGAATGCCTTAAAAAATACATCAAGAGCTTGACATTTTGTCCTGTTATTCTAATGTTTCTGCCACCTCGAAACGGAAACCGAACCTTTTTTAAACATGGCCAATACCAAATCTGCACTCAAGCGCATCCGCCAGACAGAAACCCGCACCGCCCGCAACCGCGCCGTGACCTCCAGGTTGAAGACCCTCCGCAAGAAAGTTGCCGCTGCGGTGGAAACGTCCGATAAGGAAGCCGCTGCCGCTGCCTACAACACTTTCTCCTCAGCCGTTGACAAAGCCGCCAAGGTTGGCACCATCCCCGCCAATCGCGCCGCCAACTACAAGAGCAAGGCCGCCAAGGCCATCGCAAAAATCGCCTAAGTTTTCACTTCGGTTTTCTGACGATTCTTTATGGCAAGCCGCTCTGTTCTGCTGAGCGGCTTGTTTTATTTTCTACTCCCATGCAGCAATCCCGCCTGGATAAAGCCAAACTGATTATTGACCGTCCCGGGGACTTCAAGGTTTGCGAAGCCTGCGGCTCCATCGTATCCCAGACTACGGCCGTGTGCCCCAACTGCAACGCCTACCGTTTTGACTCCAATACGGAATACGTTGTGGAGCAAGCCGTACTGCTTGCATCCCGGGAACAACGTTCCGTTACACCGGAAGATTTGGAAATTTAGAAAACGGCCCCGGCGGTTTTCCCCATGTCTTCTTCCACGGCCCAGGTTGCTGCTCCGTGCTACGGAAAAAGCGGCAGTACCGCCGTTGGAAAAGAACGCTTCTTTTTTCTCATCCGCCAAACCGGAGGCGTTTCGCTACTTGCGCAGATCCGCAATGCGGAGGATGGTAGCCTCAATCAGGTTGGCCGGGCATGAAGCACCTGCCGTAATTCCCACTTTCAGGCACTTGCCCAGATTCTGCACTACCGGTTCCGTAGTCATGCGGCGCACTTCCCGCGTTTTCGTGTCAAAAGCATCCACATACTGGATGGACTTGATGCATTCTGAGGATTCAATGAAATACGTGGGCACATGCTCCCTGGCAATATCCACCAGGTGCGTTGTGTTGGAACTGTTGTAGCCGCCCACCACAAACATAACGTCCAGAGAGTTCTTCAACAGTTCATACAGGGCATCCTGGCGATCCTGGGTAGCGCCGCAAATAGTGTCAAACACATAGAAATTATCATCATCTCCGTCCCTCTGGACAACGGCATCCTTCACCATCTTCTGAAGCGTCTGCGTCTCCGTTTTCAGCATGGTAGTCTGGTTGGCGATACCCACTTCCTCCAGATCACGGTCAGGGTCGAATCCCGGAGAATAACAGCCTTCAAACCGTTTCAAAAACGCCTCGCGGTCTCCTCGGCCCAGAATGTAGTCACACAGGATGCGGGCATCCTCCAGATCGTAAACCACCAGGTATTTTCCCCTGCCCCGTTCTCCAAGAGCACGGGAAGCCGTAGCGCTGGTTTCCTCATGCGTGGCCTTCCCGTGGATAATGGAGGTAATCCCCATGGCTGCGTAATTCTTGACTCTTTTCCAAACCTTCATCACGTCCCCGCATGTCGTGTCTACAATCTGCACTCCCTTCTCTTCCAGCGCCTCCATGAAAGAAGTGGGAACACCGAACGCGGGGATAATCACCACATCATCCGGGTTAATCCGGTCATAGGAGGAATCCAGTTGCTTCCAGGGAAGTTTTTGAATGCCCATCTCCTCCAGCTGCCGGTTCACCTCCGGATTGTGGATAATGTCCCCGATCAGAAAAATCCGCCGGTCCGGAAACACTCTGCGTGCCGCATAAGCTATATCAATGGCACGGCGTACGCCGTTGCAGAACCCGAATTCCCGGGCGAGAAAAAATTCCGTATGGCCCAGATTGTACACATTGCCCGCAGAACGGATATGGGAAATCAATTCACTCTGGTAATGCTGCTGGATTTCCTTCTCCACCTGCTCCATTACTTCGGCCCGTCTCACATTCACTCTGGCTTTGCGGGTTGAATCCTGATTCATGCTCCCAGCTTCCACACTTTCCTTCTTTCGTCAAGACAATCACAGCTTGCCAACCGGAGCTTTTCACGGTATGCACAGACCCATGCTCCTGGCCCTGGCCCCCATGAAAGACGTGACGGATCTGGCTTTCCTCAACACATTGAAGGACTTGAATTCCCTGCCGGATTATTTCATCACGGAGTATTTCCGGACGGTGGCCCATCATAAAAAGATGTCGCCATACATTCTGCGTTCCATTGATGAAAATCCCACGGGCCGCCCCATTTACGGACAGCTCGTGGGCCATGAACCGGAATATCTGGCAAGGGATGCACAGGCCCTGATGGAACACGCCTGTGCAGGCGTGGATCTGAATATGGGCTGCCCCGCCCCCATCGTATGCCGGAGAAATGCGGGGGGCGGCATGCTGCGGTCCCTGAAGGCCATGGACGCGGCCCTGGGAGCGCTCCGGGACGTACTGCCCGCCGGAGCCTTCACCGTCAAATGCCGCCTGGGATACGAAACGCCGGACGAATTTGAACGGATCCTTCCAGTAATTGCCTCCCATTCCCCGGACAGGGTGTGCATTCACGCCCGCACCGTCCGTGAAGGCTACCGCTCCCCGGTGCACCCGGAATGGGTGAAATGGGCCGCAGGGATGCTGAAATGTCCCGTGGTCGCCAACGGCAATATTGTGGATGCGGCCACAGCGGAGGCATGGGTGCGGCTGGCCCGGCCGGCAGGGCTGATGATCGGGCGGGCGGCCCTGCGCAATCCATGGATATTTTCCCAGCTTCATGCCCGCTTTCGGGGCCATGCCGCCGTGAACCTCACCTTCCGGAACGTGCTGCACTATATTCGCCGCCTTTATGAACGCACGCGGGAAATGCAGGAACATTACGTGGAAGAAAAACACATCCACCGCATGAAAAAATATCTGGTTTATACTGCGCGGGGACTTCCCGGCACCTTTGACCATGATATGAAAAGGGCGAAAACCGCCCGCGATTTCATGCGCATTTGCGAGGACATTCTGGATAACGACGAACCTTTTGCTCCCACTCCGCCGGAAGACACGCATCTCTTTGCCCATTTCCATACCCTCCTTGCGCAAGAGGAAGCTTGTCTCCCTCCCGGAATTCAGGTATGAATTTCACCGTTCATGAATCTGCTGCCTTTCGTCCTTCTCCCGGGACTGACCGCCGCTATTTGCGCCGCCCATGACACCATTCCGGCCGGGGTGGAGTTTCTGCGTGCCTGCATGCCTGAGCAGGACAGGGAAACGGTTACGCAAGAAAGGCTGGTCCGGGAAGTCCGCCTCGCCCTGGCAGCACGGGACCAATTCCCCTGGGCCGCCCAGGTTCCCTGGGAGCTTTATGAAAATAACGTTCTCCCTTATGCCGTGGTCAACGAACCGCGCGACGAATGGAGGGAGCAGTTCCATCGCCTCTTCGCGCCGCTTGTTTCCTCATGCAAGACGGGGCGGGAAGCCGCCCTCACCATCTCCTCCAGCATCCAGAAAACCCTGAACGTACGCTATTCCACAGAGAGAAGAGCCCCTCACCAGGGAGTCAGGGAATCCCTGCAATCCGGCAAAGTCTCCTGTACGGGCCAAAGCATCCTGCTCATCTGCGCGCTTCGTTCCGTGGGCATTCCGGCCCGCATGGCGGGCGTTCTTACCTGGAACCACGTGCGCGGCAACCACAACTGGGTGGAAGCCTGGTGTGACGGGGAATGGAAAATGCTGGAATACAATGAAAAGGACTTCAACACCCCGTGGGTAATGTCCGCCATCAGCATGCTGGATCCCCGTAAACCGGAGAACGCCATTTATGCCACCTCCTGGAAAAAGGGACCTTCAGGAGCATTCTTTCCCATGATATGGGAAGCCCGCTACGACGGAAAACGGCACGCGCTGGCCTTCCCGCCGGAAAGCCGTACCGTCCCCGCCGTCAATATCACGGACCGCTACATGAAGCTGGCGTGCGAATGGGTGGCGTCTCAACCGGAATATGTGCCCGGCAGCCGGCTGATGCTGGACATCAGGGAAAAGAAAGAAAACGGCGTCAGAAGGCTGCCCCTGCACGTCGTCCTCAAATCGGAAGAAGGGGAAGTTCTGGCGGATGGGATCACTCCCGGACCATCCGACGACATGAGGAAATTTCTGGAAATACGCCTGCCGGACAACATTTCCCGCGGCATGCTGGAGTTCAAGCTGCCTGACGGAACCGTGCGCCATGAACCTGTGGCACACACGGAAGCTCCGGTACAGATTTTGAACTTCTTCGTGCCCGCTCCATGAAAATTCCCCTGTTTTTCAACAATACGGCGCGCAGCGCCAGAGCCGGTCGATTCCGCCGCTGGCTGGATCAGCACCGGGATTTTTTTAACGTTATTGAACCAGAAAGCAGGGAAGACATGTTGAACCATTTGGTTTCCCAGGCGAATTCCGGAGCGCCCGCCGTGGCTGTGGCGGGAGGAGACGGCACGCTGGGAATCGCGGCAAGGGCTCTCTGCAACACGGAAACGGCTCTGGCCCCCTTTCCTGCGGGCACCATGAATGTTTTTTCACGGGAAATAGGAATCCGTCCGGATTTCGACCACGCCCTGCATATTCTGAACACGGGGCGTTTCAAAAATGTGGACCTGTTCGCATTCAACGGGCAAGTTTTTCTTCAAATGGCGGGCATTGGCGCGGACGCCCGCGCCGTAGAACTGACCACGTGGGAAATGAAAAAAAAATGGAAAGCCTTCGCCTACGTAATTGCCGGCGCCCGGGTCTGTATGGAAAAACAGCCGCGCCTCACCCTGACCACAGATGAAGGCCGGGTACTGGAAGGACGCTCCATCATCTTCGGCAACGGGCGCAAATATGGCGGCTCGCTTAACTTCTTTGCGGAAGCGGACAACAGTGACGGCCTTCTGGATGCAGTGGTATTCAGGCATTCCATTACTTCCATCATCGGGGAATGCCTGACGGCCGCGGTTCATGGGGGCTTTCATTCCCGGAGGAGCGGCAATTTTGAATACATCCGGATGACGGGGGGAACCGTCACCTCCGCCGGACAGGCCTCCTGCGAACTGGACGGCGATTATGCAGGAAACGCCCCGGTCCGCATCACCCGCCTCGGCTCGCTGAAAGTGTTCGTTCCCTGAAACGCAGCGTGAAAACAGGCTTTTTGACGGAAAACAGGACCCTCCTTTGCCCCCGCATGGAATCGCAAAAAAGCCGTACCGGTAAAACCGGTACGGCCTGCGAATAGGAAAAAGCTTCCGTAAGGAACGCGCTACATGCCCATGATCTGATAACCGCCGTCCACGTAAATCACCTGCCCGGTGATTGCGGCTGCGCCGTCACTGGCCAGGAAAACGCCGGTGGCTCCCAATTCCTCACCCGTGCAGGAACGGCCCAGAGGAGCATGCTCCTCATACACCTTGAACATGGTGTTAAAACCGGAAACGCCGCGCGCTGCAAGCGTCTGCATGGGCCCCGCGCTGATGCAGTTGACACGGATACCGCGGGAACGGCCCAAATCATAAGCCAGATAACGGGTGCAGGCTTCCAGGGCAGCTTTGGAAACGCCCATCAGATTGTAGTTGGGAACCACTTTTTCGGATCCCAGATAGGACATGGCCAGAATGCTGCCGTTGTCGGACATCATGGGTTCCACGGCGCGGGAAAGGGCTACCAAGGAATAAGCGGATATATCCAGGGAAATCTTGAATGCCTCGCGGCCCGTTTCCAGAAAACTGCCGCCGAGGGCCTCCTTCGGGGCAAAAGCCACGGAATGCAGCAGACAGTCTACTTTATCCGTATGCTGGCGGACCCTTTCAAAGAAAGCGTTAACGGACTCATCACTGCTGACATCCAGATCGTAAACGGGGACATCCTCGCCGAAGTTCTCATGGATCAGCTTGAGAACGCCGTCCTTGAGACGTTCGCCCTGATAATTGAAGATGAGCTTTGCGCCCGCTTCATGCCACGCCTTGGCAATTGCGAACGCGATGCTGCGCTTGTTCGCCACGCCGACTACGACACCAACTTTGCCTTCGAGTAATTTACTTGACATAATGGTAAATGAATACTGCCTTACTTTCCTTCATTTGACAAGAAAAACGGACGTCACGGCATTTTGTCAGGCTCCCGTCTGCTGGCGGCACGCTTTGACCGTATTGGCCATCAGCATGGCGATAGTCATCGGACCCACGCCGCCGGGCACGGGAGTAATCGCCCGGCACTTGGGCGCCACCTCATCATAGGCCACGTCCCCCACAATCCGGTAGCCGCGCTTGGCGGAAGCATCCTCCACGCGGTTGATGCCCACATCCACCACTACGGCGCCGTCTTTCACAAAATCAGCCGTCACAAAAGCGGGCCGGCCTATGGCTGCCACGATAATGTCTGCGGAGCGGCAAAGTTCCGGTAGGTTCTTCGTGCGGGAATGAGCCACGGTCACGGTGGCGTTTGCCTGCTTGGACATCAAAAGATGCGCCATCGGCTTGCCCACAATCATGCTGCGGCCAATGACTACGGCTTTCGCCCCCGCCGTTTCAATGCCGGCGGCTTTTAACAGCCTTATGCAGCCCAGAGGGGTGCAGGGCACAAAACCGGTCTCATCTTCCAGCACCAGCTTGGCGACATTCTCCGGATGGAAGCCGTCCACATCCTTGGCGGGGTTTATTTCCAGAACCACGGCCGCTTCGTCGATGTGGGGAGGAGGCGGGCTTTGCACCAGGATGCCGTGAATGGAAGAATCCGCGTTCAAGTCGCGGACAACCTGAAGCAGTTCTTCCTGGGAAGCGTCGGAGGGGAGAACTATTTTACGGGAATTCATCCCCAGTTCCGCACATTTTTTCACCTTGGAATTTACATATACCTGGGAGGCGGGATCATCCCCTACCAGCACCACGGCCAAACCGGGCGTTATTCCCTGTTCCCTGAGCCGGGCAATATCTCTTTCAACCTCTTCCAGCACCTGGGAGGCTACTTGCTTTCCATCGATGATTTGCATAATAATGATTGGTTAAGAGGCGGGAAGTCCGGAAGCCCCTCGCCCAGCAGCCCGGCCAGAAGACGGGCATAATTCGCCACCTGCTCATCTGTTGCGTCCGGGGGAATGAACAGGCGCTTTTTCCATAGAATATTTACGTTGGAACACGGCTTGGGAATGGCGTAACGGTCCCAGGTTCTGTTCAGACGCCAGCAGCTTTCATATTCGATGCATACGGGAACGATGGGCAGCCCTGACTGGGAGGCCAGCTTGACAATGCCATGATGCACTTCGTAAAGGGGCCCCCGCGGACCATCCGGAGTGAGGCAGAAACAGACATCCCCCTCCTGAACCTTCCGCATCATTTCCATGTAGGCTAACGCCCCCCGCCTTCCGGAAGAACCCCGGACGGCTCCCAGGCCGAAGTGCCTGCATACGGCTTCCACCAGGGCGCCGTCCTTGCTGGCGCTGGTAAGCACACACATCCTGAGCGGCTTCTGGGCCAGAGACCACGCATAACCCGGCACCATCGTGCGGTTGTGCCAGAGGGCTACAAGAAAAGGCGCCGTATAAACATCGTCATGCTCCTCCTTGATGGAACGGATATTCAGACTCATGCAGATGGGCTGAAGTACGGACCACAGGCCAAAGCCGGCCAGCCGGGTCCACCAGCGGGACCTCTTTTCAGATGTTTTGCGAACAATGGGATTGAGCAGCAACATGGAATCTTGGCAATATCACATGAATCCGTCCACTGTAATCCGGGAGGGAGAGGGATTTGACGGAGCAGGAAGGGATACCCCGCGGGAAGGAACGGCATGCATTTCCGGACGGTCCGTGCCCGGCGCCTTTTCCTGGAGCATTCCCGCGGAGTTGTCCTGCGGAAACGCCGGAGTGCCGGAAATTTTCACAGGAAGAATCATTTCATGCCCTTCCTGCGTCACGCCGGACGGCAGTTTCCGGACGTCCACCATGTAGGAAGGGATTTTAAAGACCAGTTTCCCCGTCAAGGAAGCACCGTTGCTGTACAAAACTCCGGTCACCCCCAGAAAGCCCTGCTCAAACAGGGAAATCTCTTTCAGGGAAGCGGAACGTCCCGTTCCATCGCTTTCCAGAAGGAAAGAGCCGGAAGTAAAGACGGGAGAAGAATACGGCAGCCTTATTTCCGTATTCCGGGCAGTCATGGCCGCCAGCAGGCGCAAAACAGGCAGCCTGATCATGGTCGCCTTGATCACGGAACCGCTGTATCCTTTTAGAGAGGGCCTTTTCTGTTCAGCTGTTACAGGCAGGGCAAAATCCAGTTTCAATTCATGCTTCTCATCCCCTTCCTGTTCTCCCGCCTGCACCTTGAGAACGGAAGAGAAATCATCTCCCAGCAGAGAGGCGAGATCGAAATTTCTTCCTGTCAACGTCCAGGCCTGGTGACGGAAATCCGTGCCCAGAGGAAAATTCCCCGTAATCATGAAGGGGCTGAGATCCGTAGGCTTGTTGAGCAGACGCCCTTTGTCCAGAAAACCGGAAAAAGTGAGCTGCTTGACGCCGCTCCCGTTGAGAATGACGGAACCGGAATCAACTCCCATCAGCGGCCAGCCCTTGATTTTCAATTTTTGCTGTGACAGATCCAGCACGTATTCCGGTTCAGTTCCGTTTCCGGACGTGCGGATGTAGGCTTCCGCCGTCATATAAAGGGGAGCGTCATTCCTTTCCAGAGCAAACTCTTCCGTCCCGTGGGCATAACCCACTTCCAGACGCGGAGCTGTGTACCGCCGGAAAACGAACGGCAATTCCCGGTTCGTCTGGGGCACGGCAAATTTAACGAATCCGGGACGCAGGCCAATAACAGCCCTGGACACATTAAGGCCTTCCCCTCTGATTTTTCCCATGAATAAAGGCACGGCGGAAATTTCCCCGGAGATGCCTTCCATTGCCACAAAGGACAGGCATGAATCTTCCGGAAAGGATATCCTGACGCGTGAAGCCTTCATGGTAAGGCCATCCATCGCCATTCCGGAAATGTTCACTTCTCCGCCCCAGGCGGCGGAAAGATCAGCTTGCAGACGGTCGGCAAATTCCTCCGTATTGAAGGAAGAAAGGCGGTACATATATGTCCCCGCCAGCGCACCGGCAACCAGAAGGACCAGAATACAAAGGCCTATTAAAAAACGCTTGTTTTTCAACACGGCCTGTTTGGAGTCCTGCCGGTCGTCATTGTAAGTCCGCCGGCGCTTTTCCACCCGGATCACCTTGCTGCCGTCCGGGCGCACCACAACTTCCCTTCTCCGCTCTACTCCTTGGGAATCCGACGCATGCAGCTGACGCATGATATTGTCAGCTCCCTGGGGCGGAGAAGACTCAAAATCAGAATCGCTGTTTTTCAATGGTCTTGATCCGGTTAAAGGTTACTGGGCATTGCTGAGGGCGGGGAGCGGAGCGGCCCCTGCCGGGGCCTCCTCGTCCGGAATGGAAGTATCCGGCGTGTAAAGCTTCTTGCCGCCCGGATCCACCACTTCCGCCTTTACCATGATAATGATGGCCTTGCGCTGTTCCTTGGAGCCCTTGGAACGGAACAGGCGCCCCACCCAGGGAATATCCCCCAGAACGGGAATTTTATCCTCGTACGTAATGGAAGTGGATTTTTTCAAGGCGCCGATGACGAGCGTATTGCCGGTGGCTATGCGCACCGGAGCGGTCAGGCGCCGCGTGGAAAACACGGGCTGGAGGATGAAGTTGTCTGAAGTTTTCACCATGACGACATCTTCCTTTGCGTCCTTTTCCTGGGAGACCATGGGAACGAAAAGCGATGTGCCGTAGTTGATGAAGCCGTCAAAATCCACGATTTCCGGCACCACGGTCATTTCCACGATGGATTTGTCATCGCTGATGCCGGTCACTTCCACATTGAAAATCGTGCCGAGCTGCCTGGTTTCAAAGGCAGTGGGGTGGGCGGGAGTCATGGGCATGACCGGAATACCGCCGCCGTTATTGTCATCGTCGCCCCAGTCATTATTATTGCCGGTGCTGTTGGGAACTTCAGGCGGATCATATTCCGTAGGGTAAATCAGTTCCCTGCCGCTGAAGAAGGAGGCTTTTTCACCGGGGCGCACAATCACGGAAGGATGCTGCATGATGTCTGTGCCTTTTTTCTGGCTCAAGCCGCGCATAATCATCGTGATATCCGCATGGCTCCACATGCCGCGCAAAGTGACGATACTGGGAGCTCCGCCGGGAACATAGGTTGCATCAGAACTTCTGGCGGAAGTGCCGCGTTCAATCATGCTGTCAATGCTATTTTCCGTAAACACCTGGCTGCCGGAACGCAGCCCGCCCACCACTCCCACCGGGGCGGCGGCTCCGGCCACACTGGCGGCGCTGTCCAGCACGGAATTGTTATAGCCATTTTTATCGGTTCCCGCGCCGCCCATGAACCACTTGGTAGGATCCAGGTTCAGATTGACGATCCAGTTAAAGCCCAATTCCTCCAAATCCGTCTGATTGACTTCCAGAAAAGTCGCGCTGACCACCACCTGGAGAGGCTGTTCCGCAGTTCTGGACGCTACCAGCTCTTCCAGCATGCTCAAATCCCTGGGCGTGCCATGAAAAAGAAGAGTGGAGTTACCCGAGTTGTATTTAATAAAGCTGCCTTCCGGGAATTTCACCCCCATGGAAGCCAGCGCCTTTTGCGGATCCACCCGTTTCAGGGTCATGCCGGAAGAACCGGAATCACCGGAACTGAACGGGTCTGAATCGTCGGCGTCAGAAGCCTCTGACAATCCGGAGAAGAAGCCCGGCGGAAGGGTAATGGACTTGGTGACCATGTAGGAAGTTCCGTCTGAACTGGATACCAGCTCCGCGCCAAAGGCATTGGTCCGCAGAATAAGGCCGGATGCGCGCGCCACGTATTCCAGGGCTTCACGAAGCGGTACATTTTGAAGATTAAGCGTAATTCTTTTGGCGGCGGCATCCCTGGCGGAAACGCTGTCTGCTGGGCCGGGATCCACGGAAATATTCACGCCGCGTTCCGCCTCAGTCATGGCAGCGGCATCATGCGTCCTGGCCTGGCTGCGCAAATAATCCACGGCTTCCTGAACCGTCGCGCCGTCCAGCTGCACACGGGGCAGGCGGATCATACCCAGTTTCTGGTCCACATTCACCACCGGGTTGTCCAACGGACGAGAGAATGAAGCGGGTTCCTCCGGAGTTTCCGTCAAAGGAACGGGCATCTCCCACTGTTTGGAAACGTCCGCCAGAGCGCTGCTGCGGGTTTCATCCCTGGCAGCGCCAAAATAAGCGGTTCTGGCGCGGTTAACCAGTTCCATGCCGCGCCGCGCCGCCGTATTGTAAGGGTCCGTCTTAAGGACGGACGTGAATTCCTTCAGGGCCGCATCGTACTGGCCCAGTTCATAATAGCCGAAAGCCAGGTGGAGCAGACGGTTGACTTCCCCCACATTTTTGACGTGTTCCGGGGACAAGGCCGGATTCGTACGCACCGGGTCGCGGGCTATTTCCAACGTGCGTCTGGCCAGGGCATGGTCCGGAGTGGCTTTCAAGGCATCTTCCAGCAGCTTGACGGCCTCATCGTAACGCCCCGCTTTGACATATTCCTGAGCCACGGCCACGCTGGCATCCGCGATGCTGGTTTCCAGGAAACGGCGGCGCTTCTCCATGTTGGGGGATTTGGGCAGCGCAGTCAGGCTTCTGCGGTAATTGTCCAGGGCTTCCTGGTACTTGCCCTCTGAATATTGCTGACGCGCCTGCCCCAACAGCAGCATGGATTCCTGAGCCTGCTCTTCCATCCGGGCTGCAGCCCGGCGTGCGGCCCCTGCCCCTTCCTGGGCCAGCCCCTGGCCGGCTCCAATACCGGCAACGGCAAGCGCCATGGCAATTTGCTGAATGGCAGACATGGAGTGAGGGAAACGTCTAATCATAGGAATTTCCGGGACTATACCGAATTAAAAACCGCCCGTCATTATAAAAACGCCCAGCAGAGCAAAAAATATCGGCAAAGGCAACAGCTTCCCTCCGGAGGAAATGCTTCTCTAAACGGCAGACAGTTCCAGCACGCCCACATGACCCGGTTTCAGGGGGTAAGACAGCCCGCGGTCCATCAATTCCCGCCGCTCAAAAATCCTGTCCTCATCCTCCGCGTCCATCAGGTTTCTGACACGCACACGATCCGTCTGGATGCCGCACCAGCAGAAAGCATGCTGCGGAATGGAAATGCGCAGATTGTAGAAATTAATGCTGGGAGAAAGATTTCCCACCACAAGCACGGTAGCCCTGGCGCGGGCATCATGCCGGAGCATGGCATACACCCAGTGGCCGGAAGTGTCTTCCGCCGGTTCCCTGCCGAACGTGGTGTTTTTCATATTAGCCCAGTTCAGGCCGTAGAAATCTCCCCGGTCCAGCGCCGGATGCTGCATCAGGGGAAGAAGCCGCCGATGAAAGTTTCTCAGCTCTGCGGATTCCTCCGGCAGCAGGGAGGAGTCAAACCGGCCATCCGCCACCCAGGGCTGGAGCCTGGGGAGGCAGGTATAGTCAAAAATGCTGGTGCGCCCGTCATGGCCGCCAAAACCGCCGGGCCCCTCCGCCCGTTCCCCCACTTCCTGCCCGTTGTACACCAGCACAGGACCGCTCCCGGAGGCATACACCAGCGTCATGATTGCCGGCAAAACGACAGGGCCCACGCCTCCCCAGGAAAGAGGGGAGCACACGCGCGTTTCATCATGGTTCTCCACGTAGCGGACGCCGTGGGTCATGTAGATGGGATTGCTTCGGAAAAGGCGGTCGAAGTCATTGGCCCAGTTATTTCCCGTGTACATATGGAGCGCCAGATGATAACAGTCGGAATCGTAAACGGCATTAAATCCGGCATCCAGAAGGGCGGCGCAAGGATCGCCGGGTGTGGTTTTCATGTGGTCGTTGTATGCCTCCGCCATGAAAAACACATCCGGCAGACGCACCCGGGAACGGGAAATGGCCCACTTCCAGAAGGCCATGGGGATCATTTGGGCCATGTCGCACCTGAACCCGCCAATGCCCAGGCTCTGCCAGAAGGAAAGGATATCGTCCATGATGCGCCATGTCTTGGGCACATGCTGCTTGGGGCTGGTCCACCCCGGCAGCAGGCGGAGGGCCGGAAGACCGGCCATAAAGTTATAGCCGTAGTTGAGCTTGACCGTTTCATACCAGTCGTACTTGCCGGGATTCCATGTAACGGCATTATTGCCCGTCACGCGGCCGAAAGTCATTTCCCCTTCAAACAGGCCGTCCGGCAGACGCAGGGGAGGCCCGTCCCCAGGGCTGTTGGAGGTCAGGTAAAAGTACCCCTGCTCCGGAGAAAAAAACGTATGGGGATCATCCCCTTCTCCAAAATCGTCATGCCCGTCCCAGTCCGCCAGGTAAGCGCGGGAAACATGGTTGGGAATAAAGTCGATCATCGGCAGCAGCCCCACCGTCCGGCAACGCTTTACCAGCGCCTTGAACTCATCCATTCTCTTCTCCGGGGAGGAGGCCAGATCCGGATCCACGTCAAAATAATCCACCACCGCATAGGGACTTCCGGCCAGGCCTTTTACGATGGATTCCGGCTGGGCGGCCAGCCCGGGATGGGCCGTCTGCGTAGCGTGCCTCAGCACCCCGGTCAGCCAGATGTGCGTAAAACCCATCCGCGCTATTTCACGTAATGCTTTATCCGTCACTCCATTAAAAGTTCCGCACCCGTTCGTTTCCCGGCTCCCCCAGTCAACTCCGTGGGTCTCCATATTGGAAAAATGACGAACAAATAGTTGATAAATGACAGGACGCATGAGTTGAAATGATCAAATATTGACGCTTATAATGCTAACTTTTCCAGGTATTCTGCAAGCGCATTCTGTTCCACCGGAGCAATTTGTCCCAGCTGCAGCAGGGCTTCCTTCCTGGTCCGGAGCGTTCCCTCCAACTGAAGCTCCTGCAGACGGGACAGCCATTTCCCGAAACCAGGCCCCGGGGACAGCCCCAGGTTCACCAGATCACGCCCGGTCACCAACGGGGGAGGCACCAGAGGGGCATTCCGGTAGGAATCCATGAAGTCCCTGACAAATTGCCAGTTGTCCATCAATCCGTTGGAGGAAAGACAATCCAGGCGGTGGAGTTCCAGTTCCTCCCGGAAATGAGGAGCGTTCATGAACATTCGCAGCGTAGATTTCCTCATCTGCCTCACGTTGATGAAGCGCATATGGCGCTCCACCATGGAACACACCGCATCCACCACGGCATTGGAATATTTCAGCCTTCTTAAAATGACCCTGGCCATGGAAGAGCCTTCCTTGTCATGGCCGGAAAAACGGATGCGTCCCGTTTCATCCACCTGGCGGCAGGGGGGCTTCCCGATGTCATGCAGCAGAACCCCCAGGGCCAGCTCCAAAGACATGGGGGAACCGTCCCTTCCCAGCGCGTCCAGCATCATCAGCGTATGGGTGTATACATCCCCTTCCGGATGCCATTGGGGAGGCTGCGTACAGCCTATCATATCGTATATTTCCGGAATGATATGCTTCATCAACCCCGTTTCCACCAGCATTTCCACGCCCCGTTTCCTTCCGGGAGACAATAAAATCCTGTCCAGTTCCTCCCGGATGCGTTCCGGGGCAATCCGGGCCAGCAGCGGCGCGTTCCTGAAAATGGAGGAGCAAGTTTCCTTCTCCACCTGAACTTCCCTGGTAACGGCAAAACGTACGGCGCGCATCAGCCGCAGGGAATCTTCTTCAAAACGGCGGTCCGGCTCCCCGATGCATCTCAATACGCGGGCCCGTATATCCTCCACTCCGCCTACATAATCCACCACACGGCCCGGAGGAGAAGAAAACGGATCTTCAAAAAGGCCGTTCATGGTAAAATCACGCCGCCGGGCATCTTCTTCCGCATCCGTAAAGCAGACGGCTTCCGGCCTCCGGCCATCCCTGTAGCTGCCGTCTCTGCGGAAGGTTGCCACTTCAAAGGAAAAACCTTCTCGGCGGACCAGCACCACGCCGAAGGCGGCGCCCACTTCCCAGGCATCCGGAAACAGGCGCAACACCTCATCCGGACGGGCGGAGGTGGCAATATCGATATCCTTCACGGAATATCCCAGCAACCTGTCCCGGACACAGCCGCCCACAAAATATACGGTGTGTCCTGCTCCGGAAAGAACCCGGGCCACGGCCTCCGCGGCCTTTCTCAACAGAATCCCCTCCATGAAACGGATCATTCAGGCATGGGCCTCAAAGGAGGAGCGGAAAGAGAATCTTCCTCCGCACCGGAGGGGGAGGAAGGGAATGCGTGCCGCAGCCTGTCAGGCCGGGAAGCGGAGGGAACGCGCGTATCTGGGGAATTAATCCTGGCCGGCAGAGAAACAGGCTTGGAGGAAGCAGGTGTGGAGGGGACCTTTTTCCCATCCGGCATTTCTTTCTTCTTTCCCTCCAGTTTGCCCATGACTGCGTACAGGTTGGCGTCAAACAGCATATCCGGCGTGCCGCGCATCAGGATTTTCCCCGCGGGGTCCAGCAGATACACGCGCGGGGTGAGCCTCACCCGGTAATCCTTAAACGCCGCCGCCTTTTCATCCACCAGGGAAGGCATATCCATTTTCAAGTTCAACAGGGCCTTTTCCACGTTCTCCCTCTTTCCGGGAGCCACCGGCATCACCGTCAAACCGGGAAACTCTTTCCGGAGAGACGCGGCTTTTTGCAAAAACTGAACGGAACGCATATCCTGCGGATCCCAAAAAACTACCAGCACGGGCTTATCCCCGGAAGGGAGCGTCACATTTCCGGCCGCCGCGGTGGAAGGAAGGCTGATTCCAGGCCCGGTCTGCCCGATATTGAGATTACGTATTTCGTATAGTTCCTCCTTCACAATATCCTGAACAGGAATAGGGCCGAAGCTGGAATCATAGCATTTGATAATGGCGTCTTTCAGCAATTTTCCGCGGGCCGCCACCAGCCTAACGTCATCCTGAAGCATCCCTGTCGTTTCCTTCATCACCATGGCCAGTCCCAGGGAAGCCAAGCCCTGGTCCTCCGGGAACTGGTTGTAATCCTTGATCTGTTCCAGAATAACGCGGCAGCGCAGGTCGCGGGAATTGCTCAGGGCATACGCCGCCTTCCCCGCCCCTTGTTCCCGGAACAGCGTATTTTCCAGGGAATCCAGGCAAAACACGACAATCTTTCTGGCCATATCTCCATTCGGGAACGCCTGCGCTACAGCCTGGGGATGATTCAGGAACCAGACGACAGCCGGAAGAAGGCAGGGTTTTTGAGTTTCGGACTTCTGAAGGTCGCTCCCAGCCTGCCTCCATAATTCCCGAGCCACCGGAACGGCATCCGGACGGTTCTCCATTAATTCCGCCCTTTTTTCTGCGCTTTCAGCCGTTTTCAATGCGGATTCCCAGTCGGACTGCCTCATCCGCCAATCCTCCAGCACCCTGTTCATGCCCGTCTCGTCCGCCGGAGCCCATCCAATCAGGCTGCACGCACCGGCTATCACGCAAAACGCTCTCTTCATACCCTGCCACTATGCCCTGACGCGTCCCACACGTCAATCAAACCCCGCGGCAAAACGCTGCCTATTTTTCTTTCCCGCTCCCGCCCAGCTGTTTACGTCCCCGGAACACATGTTCCGGAAATGAACAAACCCCGGCGAATCCCTTCGCCGGGGCTGCTGTTCAACTAACTACCTATGAAGACGGCCGAGTCCTTAAGTGGATGAAGCGCTCTCTCTTTCACTGCATCCGGATCATAACCGTTATGGGTAAGACAAACGCCCGGCAAATATGTTCAAACATTACTTCTTTTGTATGACACAAGCCCCGGGGCAACAAAAAAGCGGCTACGGAATTTCTCCCGTAGCCGCTCCAACTAACTACCTATGAAATCAGGGCTATTCTTGGTGATAAGGAAAGCTCTCGTTCCTCCCTTATCGAACATCCCTGTTCATTCAACATACCCTCATGAACTAAACGCTCAAGAATTTTTTACCTCCCGTGAAAAAAACAGAGAACCGCCGCTTTAGGCCGCTACAAAGTTTCGTTCGTCATTGGTCAGGGCCCGCACCTGCACGGCCATGAACCTCATCTCATTAAGCATGTTCAGATAAAGCAGGGAGGAACGGGTGCGCGTCTGGTTGCGCTGAGCCCGCTTGATCTGGCGCTTGGTGGCCTTCGCCACCAGTTGAAGAAGCTGTTCCTGGGCCACCATCGTGTAATCGAACTGAATGTACGTCCCCGTCTGGAGCATTTTGCAATATTCATCCAGCAGCTTGATGAGAGCGGCATGCACCTCCTTCAGATCGTCCACCTGGTCAATCGTAAACGGCGTGTGGTTATTATCCACGTACGTAAAGATGGACTCGGAAAATTGCGACAGGCTCTGCGTAGCTTCGTTCAAATGCTCCAGGGCCTGCACAAAGTGGTAACCCATATCCAGGGAGCGGGACTGCATCTTGTACAGGATAGGGAGAATATCGTACTTGTGATGCTCGCTGCTGGTCATGGCCAGCCGTTCCGCGGCATCCGCCAGTTCCTTCAGGGCCTTCCTGTCTCCCTGGAAAAAGTTTTCCACGGTGTCATTGTAAATCTCCCGCAGCTTGAGCGTGCTGTCCACAATCTGGTGGCTGCATACATCCAGAATATTTTCTTCCGTAATCTGGTCAAAACGCTCTACGGAAAGCTTACTCTCCCGCCTGCGGTGCATGATAGTGGACTTCACCAGAATGACAACGACCAGGAACAGCAGGCCGAAGATGGCGTAAACCTGCCCGTAATGCAGGATGGTAGCCATGATGGCAGCCAGCGTAAAGGCAGCCAGCCCGGTCATGAACCAGCCGGAAATCACCGTCAGCACGCCAGTCACGCGGTAAACCGCGCTCTCCCTGCCCCATGCCTTGTCCGCCAGGGAAGACCCCATGGCCACCATGAATGTCACATACGTGGTGGAAAGGGGGAGCTGCTTGCCCGTAGCCCATGCGATCAGCAGGGAAGCGACCGTCAGGTTCACCGTGGCTCGAATCAGGTCAAAGGCTACCCGGTCCTTGGGATTCAAAGGCTGGGGGGCGGGATCCCACTGGTGGTTCATGCGTACCAGCATGCGGGCGGGAATAAGCCTTTTTACCCCGCGTCCCAGGGCGATAGCGCTGCGAACAATGGCGCGGGCGGGGGGAACGGAGCCGAAACGCTCAATACCGCCTTCACCCTGTCTGGAAAGTTCCACGCCGGTGGCGATCACCGTTTTCGCCTTTTTGGAGAACCACAGGGCAAAAATCATCATGCAGCCTGCGGCGAACAGAATGTAATGGTTTACCGGCATGCCCTGCCCCGGCATCAGACACTCCATGGAGAGGATGGATGAGGGAGAGCCTCCGGCCGCCGCCACACCTCTGGCGTATTGGAAGGAATCCAGGCCGCCCATGAAAACGCCGATGAAATTCACCAGGTCGTTGCCCGCAAAGGCCAGGGCCAGGGAAAAAGTGCCCGCCAGAACGGTCAGGCGCAGGATATTCGTCATGAACAAATGCTGGAGCAGGAACATGAGCACGGAAAAACCGCCAAAGGCCGTGAGCAGGGCCATGCCCAGATTCTGGTCAATGTATTGGATGAACGAGGGTTCCATCAGGGTAGATTCCTTCAGGCCCTTGAAAACGGCGAAATAGGCGATCGCCGTCATGGCCATGCCGCACCAGAAGCAGCCGAACCATTTGAATCGGGACTGGTATTTAAACGTGAACGCCAGACGGGAAATCCACATGACGATGGTGCCTACCGTAAAGGCGATGGCTACGGAAAGAAGAATGCTGGTGACAATTTCAAAAGCCTTGTCCGTATTAATGAAATCCCACACAGACTGAACCAGGCGGAGTTTGGAAATCTTGAACAGGGCCGTCGCTACGGAAGACCCTAAAATACCGAACACCAGGGAAACGGTGGTGGACGTAGGCAATCCGAACGTATTGAAGGTATCCAGCAGGATCACCTCACTGATCATCACCCCCAGGAAGAGCAACATCACTTCATGATAACTGAACATGTTCGGGTGAAAAATGCCGTTGCGGGCCACTTCCATCATGCCTCCGGAGAAGCAGGCCCCCACCAGCACGCCGATGGAAGCCACGGTCAGGATCACCCGCACGGGAGCGGCCTTGGAACCGATAGCGGAATTGAGGAAGTTGACGGCGTCATTCGCTACGCCGTTGATCAAGTCAAATGCCGCCAGAAGCAACAGGGCCGTGATGATAATCCAGTAGATTGAGTCCATAACTGTCTCTTGTGAATGGTGGGCGGAGGGCGTCCGCGAGCTGCACCACCGCCTCTTTACACGGAAACGGTCGATTTTGCTACTGTTTTGTTACAGAAAAATCCTTTCTCCTTATCAACGGGAGCGTGACAGGAAATCCAGCTCCCCGGGGTCGGGCCAGCGGTGCCGGGGATAACGCCCCGCCAGGTCCTTTTTCATTTGCCCGTAGCCGTTCCGCCAAAAACTTTCCAGAGAACCCGTTACCTGCCACGGCCTCTGGCTGGGAGCCAGCACCTCCACAATCACGGGGACGGCCCCGTTGGCAATGCGCGGGGAAACAGCCACGCCGAACAGGCGCTGCACCGTCAGACTGATCACCGGGGAGGAATCCTCCCCGTACCTGACCCTGGCATGCTGGCCGTTGGGCAGCGTGAGGCTTACCGGCGCATAATCGTCCAGCGCCTTCGCCTGCCAGCCGGAAAGCCAATCCCTCAGCACGGGAAGAATCTCCCGTTCCTTGATGTCCTTATAACCTACGGCCCCTTCACAGACCAGGGAAATGGCGACCAGCTTGTCCTCCTCCGAAAAACGGGGCAGCTCCAGTTCCGGCATCCAAACGCTCAAACCATTAAGACGGCGTATCCACTGTTCCACGGCATCATTCCATTTCACCAGCTTCAGGGTACCGTCCACTACCTTTTCCGCCAGAACCGGGGCGGCCAGATCCGGAGAAGCATCTCCGCGGTCACGATCCTCCAGCACCAGATCTCCATACATCAGCCTCCGGCGCAGACGCACGCGGCGCAAAGCGGCATCGAAGACGGCTACCTCCCCGCAGGAAAAACGTTCCGGCCAAATGGAACGCAAATCTTCCGGCGCAACAAGCGTACAGCGTCCCACACGGGTTTCCACCGCCTTCCCGGACAATTCCGCCACCTCTGCGGCCACAAAATGCTCCCCATGAAACACCACGCTTCCTTCCGCCAGCCTGCCGCCCACACCGCCGGCCATGCGGCATGTATTGGCGGCCACGCCATTTCGAACACCCACATGGTCCGCAAAACTCTCAATCATCGCACGGACTACGGCAGGACGCGCCGCCGTAAAATCCGGTCCCGGCGTTTCCCGGACTTTTCCCCGGCTGCCGACGGACAGAAGCTGCCGGTATGCCATCCATGCCTCCCGCGCCCCGCGGGCGGAAATGCCCCAGCGGGTACACGTCCCCGCCCCAAAACCGGCCTCCACAGCCTTCTCCACCGCGCGCCACTCCGCCTGAAAATCCGTGTAATCCGCGGAATCGCGCAAATGATCGTTCAGCCCACCCTTCACCGCAACACCTTCTCCCTGCATCAGGGCAGCAATAGCGGCCAGTTCCACGGCGCACTGCTCATCCTGCCCGGCCACCATCAGGCGGGCCAGCCGGGGCGGCAGGGGAAAAGCGGTCATCCTTTTTCCCGTATCCGTCAGGCTTCCGTCCGCCTCCGTAGCGCCCAGGGCAGCCAACAAATTTACTGCCCGCTGCATCACCAGAGGGGCAGGAACATCCAGCCAACGGAAATTTTCCGGCACGTTGACGCCCCAGGCAGCCAAATTCAAAACGGCCCCGGCCAAATCCACCCGGAAACATTCGGGCGGGTCAAAATCTTCCTTCCGGGCCTGTTCCGCCTCACTCCACAGCCGGAAACAGCGCCCCGGAGCCACGCGCCCGGCACGGCCCGCGCGCTGGGCGGCGGACGCCTTGGAAATCTTCACCAGATGCAGCGTATCCATCCCCCGGTACGGATCCCAGCCGGACCGGCGCACCAGCCCGGAATCAACCACGGTGCGCACCCCCTCAATCGTCAGGGAAGTTTCCGCCACATTGGTGGAAACAATAACACGGGGAATCTCCCCCCGCTCCACGGCGCGATTCTGCTGCTCCGGCGTCAGAGCCCCGTAAAGGGGGAAAACGTCCCTGCCGCCCATCCACGGCTTTCCTGCCAGCAGATCCACCGTTTTCCGTATTTCATACACGCCCGGCATAAATACCAGCACATCCCCGCAGCCGTCCTCCCTCACCGCCTCCCGCACAACATCCGCCGCCTGCTCCCATATGGGGGGAGGCGCCACCCTGCCGCGTCCGTCACTGACCAGGCGGGGGGCCCGGTAAACGATTTCCACGGGATACTGCCTGCCTTGCGCTTCCAGAACCCGGCAGGAACTTCCCATATATTCCCGCAGGCCGGATATCTCCAGTGTGGCGGACATCACCGCCACGGCCAGATCCCGGCGCGGCCCTTCCTGCAGATCCAGCACACGCCCCAGGGATAAATCCCCGGAAAGGCTCCGTTCATGGAACTCATCAAACACCACGGCGCTCACCCCTTCCAGGGTGGGCCGTTCCGTCAGCCAGCGCTCCAGCATGCCGTCCGTCACATACGCGATACGGGTGCGGGAGGAAATATGCCGTTCAAAACGCACCGCATACCCCACTTCTTTTCCCAGCTCCACCCCGCGCAGCCGGGCCACATGCCGCGCCAGCAGACGAGCGGCCATCCGCCGGGGCTGCACAACGACAATCAGGCCGCGCTCTCCCAGCCCGGCGTCATCCATCATGGGAGGAACGCCGGTGGACTTGCCGGAGCCAGTAGGAGCTTTCAACAAAATGCGCGGAGAAGGAACCCGCAGAGCGTCCAGCAATTCTCCGCGGATTTCCTCAATGGGGAGAGAAGAAAAAACCATACCGGGTTACAGGGAATCCGTTCGCGCCGGGGACATTCAGCCGATGCAGGCCAGCAGGAACCAGAAAAACGGCACGGTGAAGGAAGGGCTGTCAATCAGATCAAAAATTCCGCCAATCCCCGGCAGCAGGGAACCGGAATCCTTGATGGCCAGGCTGCGTTTAACCAGGGATCCGGCCAGATCCCCGTAAACGGAAAGCAGAAAAATGAAGGAAATGCATCCCATCAGCATCAGCACCTGGTTGATGGACAGGGCGGAAATTCCGAACATCGGGAAAACCAGCCCTATGGCCGCCGCATTCGTCAGCGCCCAGGAACCGAGGATGCCCTCCCACGTCTTCTTGGGGCTGATGTGGGGAATAAGCCTGCGGGAAAAAATGCGGCCCCCCAACAAAAACCCGCTCACATAGGCAAAAATGTCCGCCATCTTCGTTACCAGAATGACCCACAGCACACACATGACAATGGCCGGATAAACATACCCCGCCCTCATATATGCCAGATGCAGGGCCAGAATGGCAAAAGAGAACAGCCAGACGGGATAAATAAAGGAAAGCAGCGTCGTACCCACGGAACGGAGCGCCCTGCTTCCGTCCACCGGGCGCTTCATCTCACGGATAAAGGAAATCACTACCAGGAGAACCGGAGCGGCAAGCGCCACCAGAAGAGGAAGGGGGATGAGGAAAGTAACCTGTTCCGCCAGGGCGCTTTCCCGGAATTTGGTGATGCAGCATGACCAGGACAGCAACACGGGATACGCCACCCCGAAAAAAAAGCCCAAGTTAGGCTGGGAGGCTTTGCCGGAACGCAGCAGCATGTGCCGCCATTCCCAGGCGGCCAGAATACAGAAGATGCAAACCAGACCGTAATATCCAAATTCGCGGTCCCACCACAGAGCCCCGGCCAGCAACCCAAGCAAAACCACGGTGCTGAATGAACGCTGCAGCAGAACCCCCATCTTGCTTCCGGAAAAATTCTTGTCCCGATTCGGTATGCTCATCATCACGCGAAGTGTACAGAAAACCGTTGCAACCTCAATCCTGAAATGCTTCCTTTCCTGCGGCGGCTCTTCAGAAAACGTCCGCGCTCCCTCCCCTTCCGCCGCGAACAGGAAAGCAATCATCCCGCCGCCTTTCCCTCTCCGGGAGGGATGCAGCAACGGAAAACCAAACGAAAGCGCCCGACAACAATCGGCGGACAGGCATGCGGGGAAAAAGCCATTTCCATGCAATTCCAATATGACAAATGCCGGACTTCCGCGCAAAATTTCAAACTTTATGGTGGATTTATCCACCCATGAATTCTCTTCTTTCCTTCTCCTGCGCCGCGCAGGGCCGCTCCCGCCACCGTCAGACATTTACGGATGAACCGGGTTCCATTTACTCCTGCCCCCCTTCCGGAAACAAGGAGATCAAAATAGCGTCATGTGGACGTTTTATAAGATAGACAATCACCTGCAAATCAGTAACACTCACATCCCAGCGCCAGCTTTTCCCCAAATGGGAAAAAACGCCCCCTTTTCCGTTATGAACATGCACTCATTCCGTTGGATCAGACTCACCGCGTTCTCGGCCCTGGCCGCAGCAGCCATCACTTCCTGCGCCTCTGCGGCTACGGACTTCAACCAGGTGGGCAAGCAAATGTCCCTTCTGCTCCAGAACTTCCACTTCTCCCGCAAGGAATTCAGCGATGAACTATCCGCCAAATTCCTGGAAACCTACCTGCGCAAGGTAGACCCCAACAAAATATTCTTCACCCAGCAGGACGTAGACGCCCTCAAAAGAAAATACGGCAAGGAGCTGGACGACTACCTGATGTCCGGCCAGATGATGGACGCGGCCCAGGCCATGCACGCCCTGTACCGCCAGCGCGCCATGCAGCGCATCTCCTATGCGCGGGATTTGCTGAAAAAGGGAGGCTTCACCTTTGACAAAGACAAGTCTATCGAACGTTCCCGCCGCAAAACAGCCTCCTGGCCCAGGAATGAGGCAGAAATGCAGCAGGTCTGGAAAGACATGGTGGAAGAACAGCTCCTGTCTGAAATCCTGCGCCGTGAAACCGTAGCGCGCCTGGCCAAGGAACAGAACAAGCCCGATCCCCTGGCCAATGAAAAGCCCGCGGAGGAAAAACTGCTTATGCGTTATGAACGCATCCAGCGCAATATTCAGGAAACGGATCTGGAAGACGTGGCGGAAACACTGCTCAGCGCCGTAGCCCTGACGTATGACCCGCATACGGATTACATGGGCGCGCGCCAGGTGGACCGCTTCAAGATTTCCATGGGAACGGAACTCACCGGCATCGGCGCCCTGCTGGGAAGTGAAGACGACGGTTCCACCAAAATTACCGGTATCGTCGTGGGCGGACCGGCTGACAAATCCGGAGAACTGAAGCTGAACGACCGCATCGTTGCCATTGACTCCGACAACTCCGGAGAAATGGTGGATATCCTGTTCATGAAGCTGGACAAGGTGGTGGATATGATCCGCGGAGCCGAAAATACCCGGATGCGCCTGAAGGTAGAACCTGCGGACGCCCCCGGACAGGCCAAAATCATTACTTTGACCCGCTCCAAGGTTCCTCTGAAGGATGAACTTGCCAAAGGTGAAATCATTGAACTTACCGGAGCTCCGGAAGGCAGGAACCGCATTGGCGTGCTGAGTCTTCCCTCCTTCTATGCAGACATGGAAGGCGGAGACCGCCGCTGCGCCAAGGACGTCAAAAAAATCCTGGAACGGATGAACAAGGAAAATGTGGACGGCCTGGTAATCGACCTGCGCAGCAACGGAGGCGGCTCCCTGGAAGAAGTGCGCCTGATGACGGGTTTCTTTACCGGAAACGGCCCCGTGGTGCAAATCAAGGACACCCGCGGCAACGTAGATATTAAATCCGCCCACAATCGCCAGAAACTCTTCAACGGCCCCATTGTGGTGCTCATCAACAAACTCAGCGCGTCCGCCTCTGAAATTCTGGCGGCGGCCCTTCAGGATTACGGCCGCGCCGTAATCGTGGGGGATGACTCCACCTTCGGGAAGGGGTCCGTGCAGCAGCCTGTGGACATCGGCCAGTACCTGCCTTTCTTCGCGGCCAGGGACCGCGCGGGCCTGCTGAAAGTCACCACCCAGAAATTCTACCGGGTGGCGGGCGGCTCCACCCAGCTCAAAGGCGTGGAAAGCGACATCCAGCTTCCCACCGCTACGACGGCATTTGAACTGGGAGAAGACATTCTGGACTACGCGATGCCCTATGACCAGATCACGCCCTGCACCAACTACAAAAAGGACTCCTCCATCGCGGCCATGCTACCCACCCTGAAAGACGCCAGCGCGAAGCGCGTGGAAAAAGACCGCGACCTCCAGATCGCCAGGGAAGACATCGCCATGATGAAACAGCGCATCAAGGACAACAAGCTTTCCCTGAACAAAAAAACCAGGGAACAGGAAAACTCCGCCCTGGAAGAACGCCGCAAATCCATCAACAAGGAACGCAAAATCCGCTTCGCGGAAATGGCCAAGGAAGATGCTACCAAATACAAAATTTACCGCCTGACGCTGGACGACGTCAACGCCAGGGAGCTGCCTCTGGCAGATCCGGACAAGGACAATGAACAATTCATGCACCTGGCGGAAGACCCCACGGCAGAACTGGACGACTCCCCGGAATACCCCTCCGGCCTTGATCCGGAACTCCGCGAAGGCATCAACATCGTCCAGGATATGCTGAAGCTGGAATCCTCCGGAAAATAACGGCACGCCCCTCGCTTGCCCCCTTACCGCCCCGGCCCCATTCAGGGGACCGGGGTTCTTTTTTCCGGGGTCAATCCCGGAAGCCGTGCCCTCCGAACGGCCTGGAATGAATCCGGGGCTTGCCAGCCGGAGGGAAATAAGGCAGTATTTTTGCCCGTCAGCAATGAGCACCACCATGAATACGACATACAAAATTGCCATCGGCGCGGATCACGCCGGAGTCGATCTCAAGGAAACCGTAGCAGAACTCCTCAAGGCATGGGGTCATGAAGTGACCGACATGGGAACCATGACCAAAAATTCCTGTGATTATTCCGACTACGCCAATGCAGTCGCAAGCAGCATTGCTGACGGCACCAATGACCGCGGCATCCTTATCTGCCGGTCCGGCATCGGCATGAGCATTGCCGCCAACCGCTGGGTGGGCGTCCGCGCCGCCCTCTGCCGCACGGCCCCTGCTGCGGCCCTCTCCCGCCAGCACAATGATTCCAACCTGCTCTGCCTGGCTTCCGCCTATGTGGACAATGAAAGTGTGGAAGACGTCCTGGACGCCTGGCTGCATGCTGACTTTGAAGGCGGACGCCATGAACGCCGCGTCGTTAAATCCTCCGGCAGCCCCCTGCAATGGACGGACCCGGAACTGGTGGCCCTCATCCAGGAGGAAGGGCGCCGGGAAAGCAACAACATTGAGCTGATTGCCTCTGAAAACTTCACTTCCCCCTCCGTCCGGGAAGCCCAGGGTTCCCTGCTGACCAACAAATACGCGGAAGGCTATCCCGGCAAGCGCTGGTATGGCGGCTGCGAGGTGGTGGACAAAGTGGAACAGCTCGCCATTGACCGCGTGCTGAAAATTTTCGGTGGGGATCATGCCAACGTGCAGCCCCACTCCGGTTCCCAGGCCAACATGGCCGTTTACTTCTCTGTTCTGAAACCGGGCGACACCATTCTCACGATGGATCTCTCCCATGGCGGCCACCTCACCCACGGGCACAGGGCCAACTTCTCCGGCAAACTGTACAATGTGGTTCACTACGGCGTATCCCAGGAAACAGAAGCTATTGACTATGATGCTTTGGAAAAACTGGCTCTGGAGGTGAAGCCGCAAATGATCACGGCGGGAGCAAGCGCCTACTCACGCACAATAGACTTTGAACGCATGGGCCAGATTGCCAGGGCCTGCGGTGCCTACCTGTTCGTGGACATGGCCCACATCGCGGGCCTGGTGGCCGGGGGACAGCACCCGAATCCGGTTCCCCATGCGGACTTCGTCTCCTCCACCACACATAAATCCCTGCGCGGTCCCCGCGGCGGCTTCGTCATCTGCAAGGAGGAATACGCCAAAAAACTGGATGCAGCCGTCTTCCCCGGAATGCAGGGCGGTCCCCTCATGCACATCATTGCCGCCAAGGCAGCCTGTTTCGGGGAAGCTCTGAAGCCCGAATTCAAGGACTACGCGGCCCAGGTTGTCAAAAACGCCAAGGCCATGGCGGCAAAAATGGCGGAACTCGGCTTCCGCGTCGTCTCCAACGGCACGGACAACCACGTATTCATGGTAGACCTCCGCAACAAGGGCATTAACGGCGCAGACGCGCAGGAAGCCCTGGACCGCGTAGGCATCACCGTAAACAAGAACGCCATCCCGTTTGACACGGGTTCTCCCATGAAACCCTCCGGCATCCGCATCGGCACGCCTGCCGTGACCACCCGCGGCATGAAGGAAAAAGACGTGGAACAGGTGGCCGAATTCATTGCCCGTGCGCTGGCCCTGTATGTAGGCGACCAGGTATGCCCGAATCCGGACGGCTTCTCCCGGCTTAAGGAAGAAGTTTCCGCGTTCAACCGCAACTTCCGCCTGCCTCATTAAAAGCATTGCCTTTTCACGTTCAAGCCGTCCCATTGCCAGCAATGGGACGGCTTGCGCTTTTCATGGGAATAATGAGAACGGCAGGGGAATGCATCAAAGGGCCTTCCCGGACGGCCCCCAGAGTCCTGCTGAAGGGGATGAGGCTTCTTCCGGCGAATTCCGTGAAACGGGAAATAACCTTGCTCCCCACTCATTTATCATATCTAATACGGGATAATGGTTATCCAAAAAAACCATTTTAATAACAATTTGATATAAGATACGATGAACAACCTTGTAATATACCTGCTTACGGGAGCATCCATGCTGTGCCCCCTGAACGGAAGTAGCGAAGAAAGCGCCCCGGCCGCGCCTGCGCCAGCAAAGGCCTCCAAAGACGATTTCCTGCCGGACTGGAACTTTAGCGGTAAGGTCTATCAGGTCACGGCAAATCCCATTGTCTGGAATGATGACCGTTCCCTGGCCGTCGTTTATGACGAGACGGCCTCGGGCGTGCTTTGTTATACGTTCTGGTGCCTGAAGAGAAATGCGAAGGGAACGATGGTCCCCATTGCCAAATACAAAATATGGACAGATCTTTTAAAAAAAGGAATCCTGCTGGATGAAAAAGGTCTCACCGTCATGCTGGAAGGATCTGGGGGAAGACCGGGAACAACGAAGATCAGCCATCATTTCCCGTTTACGATTCCACAGGCTCAAATATCATTTCTGCGAAATGAACCGAAGCACTTGAACGGAGTGGACAATGAGGATCTGAAAAAGGAATGGGAGCATTTTCTGGACCAATGATCCTGTTTGCCACAGGCATTTTTCTCTGTGAATAAAAACCGTCCCGTATTGCTACGGAACGGTTGGAGCAGATGTTATCCGAGTGGGATAAATACCACCGGATTAACAGGATTACTCAACCCACCAATCGGGCTTGTCACAAGAACGATATTGATTGTTCTTATAGAAATCATGACCGCCAATCGTCACGTAATTGCTGGAGTCCAGACTGCCGGGGTGCGTCACGTAACGGTCATAGGTATAGGGAGCTTCCTCCATTCCCAGAACCGTTTCAAGTGCTTCCCTGGCTTTCTCCAAATTCGGGCATTCCTGTGGGTTAAGAGAGCCTTCCATGGCTTTTTGATACTGGGTTCCTCCGATACTTGCCCACGATTTTTTCGTAAGATCATCAGCAACAGTTTTAACAACGGTTCGGTTATCCAGACTGCCGTGTTTACCTCGTCCCCAGCGGTTACGAAAGACGGAAGCAATGGCAAGATATTCCTGTTCGTTGTACTGGGACTGTTCTGCAAAAATGATACAGGCAATCTGCTTGAATTCTGCGGCGGTTACTCCCGCAATGGAGCCGGAATCCTTTTTCTGCGGATTCCCGTCATTGTCATTATAGACTTCATACCATTTGATAGGAGACGGAAGATTAACAGATTCCTTGGGCCAGTCGATACGGCAGCCCAATGCGATTTGGTAGAGCGTCATGGGGGCGCCTGAAGCCAGTTCTGACTTAGTAGTGTCATTCTTGACATACTTGCCTTCCGGGGGCATTTCCGCTGTGCTCATGATAGCAATGCAGCCTTCATAGGACTTGTTTTCCGGTTTATAGGCCCTGTTATTGTAGGTCAGCTCGCAGTAGTGAAACCCGCGTTCCAGGTTGGCCTGCGCCGTCTGAGTGGTGAGGGAACCTCCTCCGGTCGTGATGTCAACTTTAGCATGGGGGATTTTGAGGGTCAGCGCATCGTCTCCATCGATACGGAAATAGTGCATACCAGACTTTTCCACCTTGATGTAACCTTTCCAGGTTTCGTTGCGTTCATTGACATTCTGCTTAATGGGGATAAGCACGGGATCGGTCATGATCGGATTGCCGTCGTCGTCCGCATGGATAAAGTAGCCGGGAACCGGCTTGGATTCCTTTTCTTTCATTTTGATGAAAGACACGGATACGAATTTAATGTCATCTGCCATAATATGATTTTTTCTATGATTAGATTTTTTGTACGTCGGGATTATTCTATCTATCATAAAAAATGAAGAATATCCCCTTACAGAGATACGAACATCCTATGGTTCAACAAAGAAATGTATCACGTTATGAGTTCATTTCCTGAAGGAAATGTTGCCTTGAAGCCGAGTCTTTGATAGACAGACGATTTTTATAAGATAATAAAAATCATGGCATTAGATGCCATATCTGAACAACTGCGAGAAGAGATAAAGTATTATTGATATGCAGTGACCACATCGTTCAACATCTTACGTTTAAGAAAATCCTTCTCTGTGCCCGGAATGGAAACAGGGCCTTCCCAATACGGAGAACCATCATTCACAACAGCCATGCACGCTTTGCTGCAGCATGGAGAGGTACGGCATGAACAAACGCCATTTGCACAGTCACTTAAAATACGGGAGGCCAAGACGCCCGCAACAAAAAAACTCTTCGTCAATGAATAGCCAGGAATTGACCAAACTGCGCTTTTCCTCTCCTATATTACGGACAAACCGGTTTGGAAATCAACAATCATTATTCATCCTCACGTCCTCGCTGGAACATTTGCCCTCTTCACGGCCCAACCGGAAAACAAAGACAGCAGCAGGTTGGTAATAGGCGTCATCAATTTCCAGCAGGTAACCCTGCCTGTACAAATCTTCCGAGACTTTTTTCAACGCCTGCGCCGCCTGGATGCGCAGGATGCCGCGCCGGTCGTGGTAGCCGTCCTATCCTTTTTCTTACGCGGGTTTTAGAATCCGCGGTTTCATTAATAGTAAAAAATTTTCAGGGGAGAAAGCGTTTCTTCTCTGAAAGGCAATGTGCGTTCATTATAAATGTGATGATAATAAATTATTGAAAGCAAATTATTTATGTATTTCAAAAAGATACGAATAACAAAAATGGCTCTTTTCTTCCCTTGGAATCTTCTTCTTCACATGAAAAGCTGAGAGGGTTTCGTCTCCGGCATGGAGCCCTTCGGAAAACATCGGGATTTGTTCTTAAATCCTTTCCCTTCAAACTAAGAGCTTGACTGCGGATTCTAAATCCGATACAAGGTGCGCCGTTATGAGAAAAAACAACATCTTCTCCGTCTTATTTTCAGCCGTGATGGTTACTGTTGCAAATGCGGAGCTCGTCGCCTCCTTTGATTCCCTGACCGGAATTTCTCAGACATCCGGGGATTGGGCGTTCTTGAACAACAGTGCTGTTAACCCTTTGTTTGAAAACGGCACTGCCATTTTTCAAAACGGAGCCGATGTTCTTTATCTGAAGAAAAGCGACAATTCTTCATTCGCTGCCAATAATCAAACCCTGACCATGACCATCTCCGGCCTTCAGCCCGGAGGAAACGCCGGCAATACGCTGAACGCCTTGTTTACTTCGTCAAATACATGGGGATTATGCCTCAGCTCCAGCGGCCAGTCAAAAATAACGGGCATGTGGAATAATGTCCAGTGGAACAACGCGAATAACCGGGCCATCAGCATTCCGGAAGGGACCTTCACCCTGACGGTGACCATGGGAACAAAAAACGGACAGAATGGAACATTGCTCTACATTAACGGCCAAGAGGAGGCGTTTATTTCGGGCCTCTATGGGTCGAGCCTGAATACCAATCAGTACTGCATCGGCAACAACAGCTCCGGGAACAAGGGAACCTCCTTCACGCTGCATAATCTGTATCTTCATGATACCAGGCTGACAGCGGAGGAAGTAGCCGACTTCTACGCTGAAATTGTTCCGGAACCGGCAACGGCCACCCTTGGTCTGCTAGGACTGGGTATCCTGTGCTTCAACAGACGCCGCCGGGCCTAAACCGGACAAGGAAACAAATCCTCTTCATCTTTAATTTCCAGCCTTGGCCCAGCCAAGGCTGTTTTTCTCTTTTTCTTTTAAGTTTTACCATGAAACGTTCTCTCTTCCTCCTTTCCTGCATTGCTTCCGGAATATTTTCAACAGCCGCGGCCGCAGATCCGGGCGGCGTCATTTTTATTGGCGATTCCATTACCCAAGGAGGAAGTTTTCTTGCCGGGAAAGTCGCCAGTTACCGTTATTCCCTGTTTAAAAACTTTGTAGACAACGGAATCCGTTACAACCCCATGGGGACGACGCAAGGAGCAGCCATGGGAACGGACGTCTCATCCCAAACGCCGGACTACATGGGCGTACAATTCTCCAATGTCTCGGAATCCGCCGCCAGCGGGCGCTCCTACCAATACGCGGGCCATGAAGCTAACGCCATGTACCGGCAGGATCCCGGAACAGTAATGCCTGAAAAAAACAGGGGGCCGCTCTCTGTCAAGCTGGGGCTTGAAAATCCCTTTACCCAGTCCTCCGACCAGTTTTATGACGGCACTTCGCTGGTCACCTACACGGGAGACACTTACCAGTCCCTGTACGGAGACGTCAAAGCTTCCACCGCCTGCATCATGATAGGCATTAACGATCTCTATGACATGAGCCAGAAAGGATATGCCCAGACTCATGAACAAATCGTGGAAAATATCCAACGAATCGTCACCACTCTCCAGGAATACAACCCGGATATGAACGTGGTGGTCATGGGTTGTCTGCCAGTTGGCAGCAACAACGGTGCCCTTGGCGCGGGAGTAAATAACGTTTCAAACTATAACAGCCTTCTTCAACAAGCCGTTTCCGGATGGTCCACCGCAACCTCCAGCGTTCGGTACGCGGACGTTTCCCAGGGGTTTTACGCCAGCAACGGAGCGATGATTGATACCATCCGGGGTGCGCATCCCAATGCGCAGGGGGAATTGATCGTAGCCGGCAACATCGCCCGCGTTCTGGGCGTGGGGCAACGCACCATGGGGCTTGAAAGACGCTCCGGGGCAAATCTGACCTTTCACGCGGATCTCTCCACAACGTCTCCCGTAGTCAAGAACGCCTCTGGCGCCGTTCTCGGCACGTTTACACACGCATCCTCCGGAGCAGGCAACCTGTGGAGCAGCAACGGCTCCACCCTCTCCTTCTCCTCCCCTCAGAACACCTCTGACTGGCTCCGGTTGGCCCTGCCGGCAAATACGGCCGGAGAGGCGCGGACCATCACCCTTTCCATTCAGCTGAGCATGGTTCATGATGAAGTGACGCCCGGCAGCAACTTCCTGACAGTATTCCTAGGAGACGGACTGTACGGGGCCGGGCTTCTGGCCATTGGGGAAGACGGCATCTACTGGGGCAACGGCTCCAGCGGCACTCTGCTTTATGGCGCCGCATACGATGACGCTAACAGCCACTTCATGACCCAGGGAATTCATGATCTCAGGATTGTCATCAGCGGCGCTACGGAAGACGGCTCCAAAGGCCTGTTCCAGATATGGCTGGACGGCCAGCTGATCGGGGAAAACAGAACCCCCACCCTGGGCAATTACTACCAGAATGATATCCTGTTGGCCAAAAGAACTTCTTCCGAATCCACCCATGCCAACATCTACGGCGTTTCACTGGAAATGGGAACAGCCTTTGCCCCCATTCCGGAACCGGCCTCTGCCTCTTTGGGAATAGTCGGCATGGCATTCCTGATCTGGAAACGCCGCAGGGCGGTTTGTCATTAAAAACACCCTGCTATTTCCAGGAGTAGAAATTCATCTTCCCGCATGGAGTCTCTTCCTCCCGCCGGAATGGAGAGAGGAGGAAGACGCATTCGCAACAGAAAATGTTACGGTTGGCCTGCGGAAGCCATGCCGTCCCACACGGGAAAGTAATAATGCAGGGCAGGTTCAGGCTCATTCAACAGGCGGTAATGCCACCATTCCGGGGCATAATTGGCAAAACCCTGTTTTTCAAAAGCCTTTTTCAGAATCATCCTGTTCCGGCGCTGGGACGGAGTCACTAATGTGGAGTCCGTGGCGGAACTGGGATCCAGCAGGTCATGATGGCCGCCCATGTCCACTGGTTTTCCAGTCCTGGCGTACAGCAGGGAAACATCCACAGCCACGCCCCGGGAATGTTCCGAGAAATCGCGCACATAGTGGTCTCCGAACACCTTGGCCTTGTCAATATGGGGATAATACCGGGACTTCATCTTTTGGTCCCCGTCGTCAGCTCCCCATTTGCAAATGTCCAGCACGGCGGTATGGGGACGGTAGGCGTCATCAATTTCCAGCAGGTAACCCTGCCTGTACAAATCTTCCGAGACTTTTTTCAACGCCTGCGCCGCCTGGATGCGCAGGATGGCGCGCCGGCCGCGGTAGCCGTCCAGAGGACGCCCTACAAAATTGTCATATCCGGCATATTTCAAATCAGTCTTCACCAGCGGAGCCACCTGGTCCACATACACAAAGCCCGGCTGCATCACGGGCTGAAGGGGCTGATTGAACGCCGGTTTGAATTCCCTGCTGCCGGAACAGGAAACCAGTAACAAAAACATGCCGCATGCCGCAGCTACGCAAGTCTTCATGACTACGAAGCGTAGCACGGCATGCGGCGCAAATCCGGTCAGGATTCCGTCATTTCCAGGAATCCCTTGATCTTGCTGATGCGCGTGGGATGGCGCAGCTTGCGGAGGGCTTTGGCTTCAATCTGGCGAATGCGTTCGCGGGTGACGCTAAACTGGCGGCCCACTTCCTCCAGAGTGCGGGGACTGCCGTCCCGGAGGCCGAAGCGCTGTTCAATGACTTCGCGTTCACGATCCGTGAGGGTGTCCAGAACATCCTTGATTTTTTCTTTCAGGAAAGAGAAGGAAGCTTCCTCCATGGGATTCTCCGCCGCCTTGTCTTCAATAAAGTCACCAAAGGAGGTATCGTCGGAATCCCCCACGGGGGCTTGCAGGGAAATGGGCTGCTGGGCCATTTTCAAAACGGAACGCACGCGTTCCACAGGCAGATGGATTTCTTCCGCGATTTCTTCCGGCGTGGGTTCCCTCCCGTACTCCTGCACCAGCTGCTTTTGCACGCGCATCAATTTGTTGATGGTTTCAATCATGTGCACGGGAATGCGGATGGTGCGGGCCTGGTCCGCAATGGAACGGGTGATGGCCTGGCGAATCCACCAGGTGGCATAGGTGGAGAATTTGTAGCCGCGGCGGTATTCAAATTTTTCCACCGCCTTCATCAGGCCCATGTTGCCTTCCTGAATGAGATCCAGGAAGGAGAGGCCGCGGTTGGTATATTTCTTGGCAATGGAAATAACCAGGCGCAGGTTGGCCTCCACCATTTCATCCTTGGCCCTGCGGGCTTCACGAAGCCATTTGCGGAGTTCCTGGTAGGCTTCTCCCATTTCATCCGCAGTCATCCACATGCGGAGCTCCAGCTCTGCCAGATGTTCCTTGAGTTCCTTGTTGGCCGGATCCAGGGAAATCTTCTTCTGCATGCGGAGCACGCGGTCGCGGGCTTCGTCAATCATGGAACAGAAATCCTCAATCACCTTGTGCTTGAAATACAGGCGGCCGAAAAACTTCACCAAAGCGCCGGCAACCTTGTCAAACTCGGCCTGGCGGGCCTTGACGGACTTGGCAGCCTCCTTGCTGCGGTACAGCTTGCGGAAGGAATCGGAGGCGTCCTGATGGGTCTGCTGGATCTGGGCGCAGAGCTGGGCCAGCCCTTTCATGTAGCGCTCGCGGGAGTCTATCTTTTTGTCAAGGATAACGCGGTCAAAACGTTCCTCATTATCGAGCAGGCGATAGGCTACGTCCAGATAAGCATTCGCAATGAAACCGAAGCGGTGCACGCAGCGCTGGACGTTCTGTTCCGCGTCCTCAATTCTCTTGGAAATGGCTACTTCCTCTTCACGGGTAAGCAGGGAAACCTGGCCCATTTGCTTCAGGTACATGCGGACGGGATCATCCAGAATGTCCATCTTGGCTTCGAGCTTTTCCTCTTCATCCTCTTCTTCCGTGCTGATGCGGGTGCGGTCCGTGTAGCTGTCCACGTCGGACGCGTCAATGATGTCAAACGCCATGCTGCGCAGGCGGTCCATGATGGCCTCGTAATCCTGCTGATCGACGATGTCGTTGGGAAGGGAGTCATTGATGTCGTCAAAAGTCAGATACCCCTGTTCCTTGGCGAGCTTGATAAGTTCACGGATTTTTTCCTGAATCTCCGGAGCGTCAATCGGATTCGTGATCTTGCGGCTGGCAGCCCTCTTGCGTTCCTCTTCCAGAATTTCGCTCAGCTTTTTGGGAGCTTCCTCCTTCGCGGCAGGTTTGGCAGTCTTCTTCTCCACCGGCTTCTTCTCCGCAGCCTTGGCTGGAGCTTTCTTGGCGGGAACTGCTTCAGGCGCCTTTGCCGGAGCCTTTTTGGCGGCCGGCGCCGCCTTCCTGGAGGCAGAAGCCGGAGACTCTTTCTTTGCCGGGGCCTTTTTTTCCGCAACGGGCTTGGCGGCGGCCTTTTCCGCAACCGGAGCGGCAGCCTTGGCGGAGCTTTTTTTGACAGGAGCCGCCTTGGGAGCGGTTTTGGAATTTTTTGCGGCAGGCCGGGCCGCTATTTTTTCCTTGGATTCAGAAGCTTTTTTGTTGGCGGAAGTCTTCTTGGGAGAAGAGGGGGATGGGTCACCGGATTTGGACATATCTTGAAAAGAAGAGGGCACAATTCACCATTATATCAACACCCGGAGGTATTGAGGCGTTACATTGTACCCAGCAAACGCTTCAAGTCAACACTAAGTTTGGATAATTCCAGCCTTCTGGCAGCATCCGTGGAGGGATCCGCCAGTTCCGCCATCAGGGAGGCGATGTGCCTCTCCAAAGCGGCCTTCGCAATGCCGGAGCAGGCTTCCTGTACGCTCCTGTCCACATCGGGAATGGGGATAGGCTCCAGATTCAGCATGCCCAGGGCGTCCCGTTCCGGCTGAGGCAGGGACGCCAGAAAAGCCTGAACGGCCGCGGGGCTGTCCGGAGAAGGCAGCCTGGCCAGAATTTTCTTTAAGATGCCTCCGCCCTGCAGCAGCCGCATCGGCTCCAGCAATTCTTCAATGCGGTCCACGATAAGCCCCTGCGCACGGGAATTCTGAATGGCCAGTTCACAAAGCACGGCCACGGCGCGATCCATCTTTACAGGAGGCTGATGCGGAACCTCCGCAGCCATCTTGCGTTCTGCGGACTGGGCCTGTTCCTGCCCCTTCCGGCGTCCGGCCATTCTGACGGCGCCGCGCAAATTATCCGCAGCCATGCGCATGCGCGTGGCCATGTCAGCCGTAGCCAGGTCCCGGGCCACCGGATCGCTCATGCAGGCCAGCAAGGCCGTCATCTCACGGGCAAAAGAGGCGCCGGAAGCCGCGTCATCCAACAAGCCGCTCTCCCTGGCCCGTTCCATGCGGACCTCAAAGAAGGAACGGGCCTGCTCCACCATCCCGGAAAAAGCCTCTTTCCCTTCCCTCTTCATGAAAGAATCCGGATCGTCCCCGGCAGGAAGGTTCACCAGGTAAATATCCTTGCCGAAGGGGGCCAGTTCACGGAATGCCCGGTCCGCCGCAGCCATGCCCGCCTTGTCCGCGTCAAAACACAACACTATCCGCGAAGCATAGCGTGAAAGAATCCTGGCATGCTCCGGAGTAAACGCCGTCCCCAAAGGCGCTACGGCAAAAGAAATCCCCGCCTCATGGCAGGCAATGACGTCAATCTGCCCTTCGCACAACAGGGCTTTGCCGCTTTTTCCCATTGGGCCGCGCGCCTTGTCCAGGGCAAACACCACATCCCCCTTTTTGAAAATGGCCGTCTCCGGGGAATTAACGTACTTGCCTGCGTTTTCCTGAGGCCGCAGGACGCGGCCGGAAAACGCCACGCATTCTCCATAAACATTGTTGATGGGGAACATCAGCCTGTCCCGGAAGCGGGCGTACAAATCTCCCCGTTCTCCGCGGTTGGCGAGACCGGAATCAATCAGCACCTGGTCTGGAATCCCCTCTCTGCGAGCCCAGGCCAGAAACTCCCGCGAGGAGTCAGGCGCCCATCCCACCTGCCAGCGTTTCGCCATGTCCGCCCCGTATCCGCGGGAATTCAGGTAAGCCCTGGCCTCCGCCGCCTTCGGGGAACAAAGCAGGAGCCTGTGGAAAAACCCAGCTGCTTTCTTGTGGGCCACCAGCAACGCCGTGCGTGCCTTGCGCCGCCTTTCCTCCGCCGCGTCATAAACTTCCTCCACAATGGAGATTCCGGCTTTTTCCGCCAGCCTTCGCACGGTATCCGCAAACCCCAGGTTCTCCATCTTCATTACAAAAGTGATGGCGGACCCTCCTTCCCCGCAACCAAAGCATTTGAAATTCTGCCGACTCTGGTCCACAATAAAGGAAGGCGTCTTTTCATTGTGGAACGGACAGCACGCTTTCCACCGGGAACCGGCCCTTTTCAGGGGAAGATAGGCCCCCACTACATCTACAATGTCAGTGGCCTCCAGAACGCGCCGGATGCTGTCTTCATCAATCCTTCCCATAAGGCGGGACCAGTCTATCACAGGGGGCACGGGTGCACAAGAAGACAGAATCGGAACGCCATGCGCGGAAAAACGACGCCTCCGCAGGCAGGCCGGGAAAAATGGCGCAGCGCCAATGGCCTCCCGCCCCGGAGGAACGCATTTCCCCATTGAGCGCGGGAACGGAACATGCTAGCCTGCCCTTATGAAGCTCATTCACCTTCTGTTGCTGGCTCTGCTGGCCCTGTTTGCCGGCTACCCCTTCCGGGCGGCCGCGGAGGAAACCTTCCGCGACAGGGTAGTCGTCATCCCCGTGGGGGAAGACTCCCTGACCAGCAAACAAAGCTTCGGCTTCATGAACCGCATCCTGAAGAGGGCGCAAGAGGAACAGGCGCGCGCGGTAATATTCGACTTGAACACGCCCGGGGGCCTGGCCTGGGAAACCAGCGAGATGATGATGAAAAGCATCCAGCCGCTCACCATTCCCACCTACGCCTACGTGAACCCCAGGGCCATGTCCGCCGGGGCGCTCATCTCCGCGGCGTGCGATAAAATTTACATGGCGCCCGTCTCCTCCATAGGGGCGGCCGGCATCATCACTTCATCCGGAGAGGAAATGGACCCCGTCATGCGCAAGAAAGCGGAAAGCGCCTTCTGGGCCTTTACCCGCTCCGTCGTGACGGAAAAGGGTTACCGCCCGGAAGTGGTGAAAGCCATGATGATCCCGTCCGACCAGGAACAGCAGTTCGGCCCCGTCAAACTGGAAAAAGGCGCCCTCCTGACCCTGACGGGCAAGGAAGCCGCCGCGCGGCTGGAAGACGGCAGGCCCCTGCTGGCCCAGGGCACAGCCTCCTCCGTCACGGACCTGCTGGCCCAGGAGAAAGTGAATGCCCCTGTGGTCACGGCGGAACCTACGGCCTTTGAGCGCATCGGCCTGTGGATTGCGTGGGCTTCCCCTATCCTGATCCTGCTGGGCATCGGCGGCATTTACATGGAATTCAAAACGCCGGGATTCGGCATCGGCGGCGTTGTGGCCATTGCCGCGTTTGCCCTGTTCTTCTTCGGCAACAACATTGCCGGGAATCTGGCCGGCTATGAGACGGCGGCCCTGCTCGTTCTGGGCATAGTCCTTCTTTGCGTGGAATTCTTCGTTATCCCGGGCACGTTCATTGCGGCCATTGCGGGCGGCGTCTGCATTTTTCTGGCCCTGTTCGGCGGCATGGTCAGCTCCTGGGAATGGGACCATATCATCCGGGACGGACAGTGGGATGACGTCAACACGCTGGCGGCAGTCCTGGGCATCCCCCTCCTGAAACTGGTCCTGGGCCTGACCGGAGGCTCCCTCCTGATTGCCCTGCTGATGAAATACCTCCCGGATTCCGTCCTGATGCGCCGCGTCACCAACGCCACAGTCAGCGGAGGTTCCGCCGGCGAGGCGGTCAACATTGCGCGCGTTCAGGTAGGAGACCGCGGGAACGCCGTCACGGAGCTGAAACCTAACGGAAAAGCCATGATTCATGGCGAAATATGCGAGGTTTTCTCTCGACAAGGCATACTGATTAAGGGTACCCCTGTGCGCGTCGTGGACATCCGTCCATTCGACCTCGTCGTCGTCAAGGACGACTCCCCCTCCGGGGATTGACGCCATCACGCTTCCTACTTACTGCCATGCCTCTCACCGTTGGACTCATTTCCCTGGGCTGTCCCAAAAATCTGGTTGACTCTGAAATCATGATCGGCCACCTGCAAAAAGCCGGCATGACCATGACTCCGGAACCGGAACTTGCGGACGTAATGGTAGTCAATACCTGCGCTTTCATTGACCAGGCCAAGCAGGAAGCCATCGACGCCATTCTGGACATCGTGCGCGCCCGGGAAAACGGGGCTTATCCGGAAAACCAGAAACTCATCGTGGCGGGCTGCCTGTCCCAGCGTTTCCGGAAGGAACTGCCCGCCCTGCTGCCGGAGGTGGACGCCTTTATCGGTCCGGATCAAATCACCAAACTGCCGGAAATCATCACTCAAGTGATGAACCGGACCATACAGGACCGGAATTTCATTGAAGGGAAATGCAGGTACGTTCCTGACTGGAACACGCCACGCTACCGCCTTACCCCGCCGCACACGGCCTACATCAAGATAGCGGAAGGCTGCAACCACGGCTGCGCCTACTGCATTATTCCCATGATCCGCGGACGCCACCGCAGCCGTTCCCAGCAGGACGTGGTGCGTGAAGCGGAAGCCCTTATCCGGTCCGGCGTGAAGGAAATCTGCCTCATCGCGCAGGACATCACCTATTACGGCATGGATAAATGGACGGACGAACGCCCCAACCGCCGCAGCGCGGTCGATTCCTCCCGCGGAGAGTCCCTGGCCTCCCTGCTCCGCGCCCTGAACGCCATTGAGGGGGAATTCTGGATCAGGCTGCTCTACACCCACCCCGCCCACTGGAGCGACGAACTGACCGCAGCCATCGCGGAATGCCCCAAAGTGGCCCGCTATGTAGACATCCCCCTCCAGCACATTTCCGATAACATGCTGGACGCCATGCAGCGCGTAACGGACGGAGACTATATCCGCACCTTGCTCCGGAAGATCCGGAAAGCCGTTCCGGGCATCGCCATCCGCACCACCTTCATCACCGGATTCCCCGGAGAAACGGAAGAAGACCATCAGGAGCTGATGGAGTTTATCGAGGAATTCCGTTTTGAACGCGCCGGCATATTCACCTTCTCACGGGAGGAAGGGACAAAAGCCTACAAGATGCCCAACCAGGTGCACCACCGCACCAAGGCGCGCCGCTACAATGAAGCAACCATGTTGCTGGCGCGTCTCGCCTCGGAAACGGGCCAGGAGCAAATCGGCAGACAAATCCGCGTGCTGGTGGATGCTCCCGGAGTCGCCAGGACGGAATGGGATGCTCCGGACATCGACGGAACCGTTTCCGTTCCTCTGACGCTGCCCGTCGGGCAATTTGCCACCGTCACCGTAACGGATGCCGTTGCGTATGAACTGACGGCGGAATAAGATTACTTCCTTGCCCGGCAGAAAGAAACCGGGGACAAAAACACGGGCGGAGCGCAGGCCTGCATATGTTGCCTCCTGTTTTCCGCCCGGCTTTCCGGATTTTTCCTCAAAGGCCCTACTGCTTCACGCTGGATTCAGGCAGGGGAACGTTTTCCGGAGGCGCTTCCTGAGGCGCGGCTCCCGACGGAGAAACGGAATTCGGAACAGGAACCAGAGAGGTATTCATCCGGGATATATCCAGCTCACGGGAAGCGGCGGCGGCTTCCGGACTGACGGCGCCCATATTGGAGGGCAAAGGAAGCAAGGCACCGTCCGGGCCAATCATATCGGAGGCGGAAACAGGATAAAAACTCATCATTTCCTGCGGATTAACAATCTCCGAGAGGCTCACGTAGCCCTGGCTGCCGTCTTCAAACTCAACTTTGGCGAATAAATCCCCGCAGACCAGCACCTTTCCGGTTTTCACACCACCCCTGACGGTTCCGCTGGTGGAAAAATTATTTTCCGGATTCTGCTCAAACACCATCATTCTGTCCTTCTTGAACGTAACGGCTTCCCCAGGCTTGTAAAATGCCTGTTCCGCCTTGTTTTTAGCCGCCATTTTCTTGGAAGTGATTCCTACGGGATCCAACGCGGAACTCTGGCGGTCCCAGGCATTCACATGCTTGTTCGGACCGCAGGAGGCCAGCAGCACCAGCAGAGCGGAAGAGGGAAAAAGCAATTTCATTTGCGGATTATCTTAATTGCCGCGGCTTACGGATGGAAGCAGAATTTGCGCCTGTTTCCGCCGGAGGCTGTTTCTAAAAGAAAAATTCCGCCTTTCCTTCCTGTTCATGCTGTTTCCGCAGAGAAAACCATGCCGCTCCCGAACCGGCCTCCCGGGTAAATAACCGGATTCCCGGTAAGGCATTTATTCCCGCGGCGGAAAACAAACAGCCTGCCTTACCGACGCCCGCCCCTGCTCCACTTCCCAGGAAAAACCGCAAAGCATGGCGCAAAGACAACGTATTAAGCTTGCTGCCTTCCCACCGGAAATGCTATTCTGGCGCTTACTGTTCCAACGGCTGACGAAGGTCTATCCGGAGGAACCGCTCAAGTAATGCGTTCTGATATGGATGAGAAAAGATTAGCCGGCGTAGTTCTGCCATTGTTTTCCCTGCGCCGTAGCAATGACCACGGCATCGGTGACTTGACGGCCTTGCGCCAATGGATTGACTGGGCGGCGGACGCCCATGTGGGGTTCCTTCAGCTGCTCCCCGTCAATGCCCTGGGCAGGGACGAATGCCCCTCCCCCTATTCCGCCATCAGCTCCGTAGCTTTGGAACCCCTGTACCTTTCCCTGGAACCCTGGACCATCCCCGGCCTGGAAGAACGCGTATTCAATGAAACGGGGGACACGCCGCCGTGGGAACAGCCCTCCGGCCCGGATCTGGTGGACTATCCCAAGGTCAGATTCTGGAAAATGTGGATTCTGCGGGGAGCCTGGAACAATTTCAAGACCAAGCCGGAATATGAATGCATCATGCCCAAATTCAGGGAATGGGTGAAAGAACAGGGAAGCTGGCTGGAAGACTTTGTCTGTTTTCAGGTCCTCTGCGACCTGTTCGGCACGGAAATCTGGTGGCGCTGGCCGGAACAGGATCCGGCGCGGGCCAAGGCCATTGCCGCCGATTACGAGGAGGAAAAGGACTTTGCCCGCTGGCTCCAGTGGCTCTGTGAAAAACAGTGGGAATTCATCCGTATTTATGCGGACGAACGCAATGTGAAGCTGATGGGGGATATCCCCATTGGCGTTTCCCTTTCCAGCGCCGACGTCTTTTTTGAACGCCACCTGTTTGACACGGAATGGTGCGGAGGAGCCCCGGCGGAAGGCAGCTATGCGGAAGACCCATTCACGGCCAAATGGGGGCAAAACTGGGGCATTCCGCTGTATAAATGGGATGTCATGGCTCAGGATAACTTCGCCTGGTGGCGCCGCAGGGTAAAGTACTGTACCAAGATTTTCAGCATGTACAGGATTGACCACATCCTGGGCTTTTACCGCATTTACTCCTTCCCGTGGAAACCTACGGAAAACGGGGACTTCCTGCCTCTTTCCCACGATCAGGCGGCCCAGAGGACGGGCGGGAGGCTGCCCGGCTTCAAGCCCCGCGGGGATGATAATGCTGCGGACCGCAACATGAACCTGGCGGACGGAGACCTGTATCTGCGCCTTCTGCTTTCCGCCGCTCCCGGCGTCAGCGTGGTGGGGGAAGACCTGGGCTGCGTTCCGGATTACGTGCGCCCGAACATGCGCCAGCTGGATATTCCCGGTTTCAAGATTCCTCACTGGGAAATCAAGGAGGACGGAACCATTACATCCGGACAGGAGTATCACGAATGTTCCTTTGCGGCGTTCGGAACGCATGACTTCGAAACCATCATGCAGACATGGAACGACAGCTACGCGAAAATAGAACGCGCCCGCAAGCTGGGACTGTGGGAGGACGGCTCCCCCAAAACGCCGTCCGGCCCGGAACAGGAAAACATCGTGCGCCAGGCGGAGGACGGAGCGCGCCTGCTGAAATGGTTTGCGGATTTTTCCGGCATGCAGCCTGAAACCTGGCTTTCCTGCTGGAACCAGGAAATCAAAACGGCCATGTACAACGCCCTGTTCCGTTCCCGTTCCCGTTATGCGGCCATTCTCTGGCCTGCCCTCTTCGGCATCAACAAACGCCTCAATATTCCCGGCACTACGGGAGGAACCAACTGGAGGGAGCGCATGCCCTTCAAGGCCGTGGAAGCATGCGGCATGCCGCAGACTGCTTGGCTGCGCACCATCATCGACGGCTCCGGCCGCATGCCGCTGCAGGGTGAAGACGCCATCAGGGCGCTCAAGGAATCCAGCAAACGCCTCTTCCCGAAAATCACCGTCAACAACGAACGCTTCCTGAAACGGATGCTGATGTGGCCAAACGGCAAATCCCTATAGCCAACAGCCGGCGGCCGCATCTTTTTCATCCCGTTACGGCGGTTTTTGGTCTTCCCTTCCCTGGGTAACAGGAAAAGATAATGGCTGACCAGTTCGGGAGGCGGAGGTTGGAGATACGACGCGCCCTTCCTTGTTGCCTTGGAGCCTGGGAGAAATTCAACGGGCCGGAAACACGCAGCAGACAAGCTCCACCCAAAAAAGGAACGCCAAGGCAATGGAACAAACGGTGTAGGCGAATCCCAACCTGCTCAACAGGTTCAAAATAAAAAACGCCGCTTTCCTGCCTGTATTTTCTGTCAGGAAAGCGGCGGGCTGAAAAATAATATATTATTCTATGCCAATCGGCGGCGGCGCATCATAAGAGCAGTCAGCCCCAGGAGGCTCAGGGAGGCTGTGGCAGGTTCCGGGACAACGGCCACATATTGGACATACACACCCTTCTCGTCAGTACCCAGATGATATTTGCCAAAATCCTCGGCTGTCGCAGTCAGCTCTCCTTCAGTAGAAGTCAGTGCGCCTCCATCGGTTCCAGTTATTGTCCCCGCTGCAAGGTTCCACGTTTGATAAAGATTTGTGTTGAAAGCTTCTTCTTCAGCCCCGCAAATCAAATACCTCTTTTCAAGACCATATGTAGATGTCGCTGTTACTATCCCGGTATTCAGGGAAGCGGAAATGGTCGTCGTGCGGTTATTGCCTTCCACCCCATTCATGGAGCCGGACATGTAATTGATCACGCCATGAACACCAAAAACCATGGAATGGTTGGCGCCCGGATCAAAGATATTGTAAACGTTCACCGTCCCGTCAATCCGGCTTGTGCCGTACGCAAACAGCGCATTGACGTTCAAAACGCTTCCTTCTCCCACATTGAATTGCCCGTCAAACCGGGGATTTTTGCTGGGAATTGATGAAGAAGGAGTTAAGTTTCCCAGAGAAACCGTTGCTCCGTCGGTTAGATTGAAAATGGTGGAAGAATTACCAAAGATGGAACCTCCGTTTTTTTCCCAATTAACGGAAGCGCCGCTGATGCTAATGGTATCGCCATTGCCCGGGACAGCATTAGTATCCCAGTTGGCCGCATCTGTCCAATTTTCAGTTCCTGCTCCACCAGTCCATGATACGGAAGAAGCGGAAGCGCTTCCTAACAAGGCAGCACTCATCAATAAAAACAATGATTTCTTCATAATCGATTTTACAATTAAAAAACCTAGACGGCTTTCGGATGTTAACGGATTATGAATCCGTATATAAAGGGAATCCTGGGATGGAAGGGCTTGCGGAATTTCCTGATGCCTTGGGCAGCATCACCTTTCCGTCGTGTGAGAAGAACTTTATCCATAAAGGGAGAGAAGCTTTTTCAAAAGCCGGCGCTCGAAAATAACAGGGTAAATAAGCATTAAATTGTTTTTTATCAAATTTGAGTGTTGACGGCGGATTCATAATTCGCGTCCACACTGGAAATAAAATTTATTATTAGTTGATATTTAATGTTTTTTCAAATAAATCAATTTCTTAACAATAGAATTCCACAGCCCAGAAAAGTGGAAACGCCGCCACTGGCAATCCATTCTTGCCTCCCTGCCGGAAAAATCCCATACTTTCTGCATGACATGGAGTTGGAACAAACTTTCCGCCGCCAAATGGGAAGACGCGTGGAGCGAACGCATCGCCGGGAATCCGAACGCCGTGATTACAAAAATCAAAGGGGGGAAAACGGTCCGAATTACCGTTTACTGCGATGATAAAGAAGACGCCCTGGCTTTGAAAAAATATTTTGGAGGAACCGTCCGGGAAGTCAGGACGCAGGACTGGGTGGCGGCCCAAAAGCGGGAAAAACGCCCTCCGCTCAAAATAAGAGACGCCCTGGTCATTACGGAACAGAGCTCTCCGGAAAATCTGGCCGCCCTGCGGAAGCAGTTCCCCTCGCGCAGCATCCTGAGCGTCCCCGCCGAAATGGCTTTCGGAACAGGAGACCACGCTACCACATCCACCTGCCTGCGTTTTATCTGCGACGTTGCCAAATCCCGCAGAAAAACATCATGGACCATGACGGACATAGGCTGCGGCACCGCCGTGCTGGCTATGGCGGCTCTGAAGCTGGGGGCGGAGCACGCCACGGCCTTCGACTTTGACCCCATGGCTATTGAAGTGGCCCGGCACAACATGGTCCGCAACGCCGTCACGGCGGAACAGCTGGACTTATTTGTGGGAGACGTCTTCGAATGGAAGCCTTCGGAATCCCAGCAGGGGGATCTTGTCGTCGCCAACCTGTTTTCAACTATCCTGCAAAGAGCTTTTCCGCATATCATTGCCGCCATGAAGAAGGATGCCGCGCTGATCATCTCCGGCATTCTGGCCTCCCAGTGGGAAGAAACGAAAGAGGCAGCGGAACGCCACGGGCTGTTCTTTGAACAGGTCGTCAAACGCGGCAAATGGATCACGGCAAAAGGAGGCATGGCCCGGTAGCAAACAGAACCTTCCGCATTTTTCTCCGCCCCCCTCCCACGGCCTTTCTCTCACCGGAACAGCAATGTCCCGGCTTCCTGTTCAAAAATCTCCGCAGCCCTTCCCTTCTTCTGCGGAAAACAGGAATGCCTTTTTATAGCCCGGCAGAGAAAAACCATCCCTGGCATGCCCGGCATTTGTTTCTCCTTACGGGCAGGGCTATCCTTCCGCACGTTCACGGGCAGAAAACAGTTTCTCTACATACTTGGCCAGCATATCCACTTCCAGATTCACCGGCTGGCCGGGAACGGCATCCTGCAAATTCGTTCGGCCGAAAGTATGGGGAGTAATCCAGAACTCCAGCAGGGAACCGTTCAAATTGGCTATGGTCAGGGAAATGCCGTCAATGGTGATGGAACCCTTGTCAATACAATAGCGGGTTAGTTCCTCCGGAATGCGCACCTCCAGACGGTGGTCCTGCCCTACGGGCTCCAGGGAGGCAATCGTGCCGGTATGATCCACATGCCCCATCACGAAGTGGCCGCCGAAACGGTCCATGGCGGACATGGCGCGTTCCAGATTAACCAGCCCCCCCGGCTTAAGGTTTCCCAGACTGGTGACGCGGAGAGTCTGGGAAAGAAGATCAAAGGAGATGCGTTCACCCTCCAGGGCATCCACCGTCAGGCAGCATCCGTTGACGGCAACGGAATCCCCCAGGGAAAGTTCACGGCCGAACGGAATGGCCAGCGTCAGCCGGGCTCCGCCGTTAATAGGCGTAAACCCTTCCACAGTTCCTGTTGTTTCAACGAGTCCGGTAAACATAAGAGTGACATTCCGCTCCGGGCCTTAATGGCCGAAGCAGGTGAAGAAAATGAACACGATGGCTGTGGGAAAAGCCGCCCAGGCGAACAGCCATAGGGGATTGATGCCCTTGAAGTATTTACCCAGAATGGCCTGCCCGGCCGGGTTGGGGGCGTTGGCGATGACCGTCAGGCCGCCGCCCGTCACAGCGCCCGCCACCACGGAATACTTGACGGCTTCCGGCAGGTTGGGAACCGTGGACGCCAGAAAGGTGACGGCGGCATTGTCATTAAATGCCGTCAGCAGCGTAGCCCCGACCATGGCGTAGTCCCCCAGCCGCGTCAGCACCGGTTCCAGCCACCAGGCCTGCACGCCGCCCAGAATGACCAGCCCCGCCAAGAAGAATCCCACCATGATGGGCACGCGCAGAGACATTTGGTTCTGGTATTGCGGCGTAGCCAGCGTAAAACCGATAAAGAACAGGAAACTGCCGATGAACATGACCGGCTCATGGGCGAAGAGAACCGTCCAGACCAGGAAGCAGACATGCGCCAGGGTCACCCACAGCGGTATTTTGTCATTGCGGTCTTCCCAGGACTGGGGAACGGCGTCGTCAAATTCGTCAAACTCTCTCTGCTGGGAAGCCAGGCGGGCGAACTCCCTGCGGAAAAGGAGAAAATACGCCAAATTGGAAATGACGATGGCGGAAACGGCCTTCCATCCGAAATGCTGGATCATGTGAGTCAGTCCCCAGTCCCACTTTTCCGCCACCATTACCACGGGCGGAGCTGCAAAATGCGTCAGGGTGCCCCCAATGGAAATATTCACGAAGAGCAGCCCCAGAGTGGCGTACATCAACGTTTTCTTCGGTTTGAGGTCGTAAAATTTCTTGCTTAGGATCAGGGCCCCGATCGTCATGGCGGCGGGTTCCGTAATCAGAGAACCCAGCAGGGGAGCCAGGCACATCACGGAAATCCACCACGCGCCCGGCGTGGCCTTCCCAAGCCTGGCGCCGCAGTTCACGACATACTCCGCCAGCTTGAAAATAGGGCGGGAGGAAGCGATAATCATGATAATCATCACGAACATCGGCTCCGTGAAGGAACAATCATAATTCAAGTAGGCGGAAAAATCCTCAAAGGAATAATATTTCCAGCACACGAACATAAAAGGGATAAGCCAGATTCCGAACACGGCTTCCACTTCTCCCAGGAAATGGAAAATGGCGGACGCGAAGGAAACCGGGAGGCGCTCTTCCGGATGCATCACGCGGAAATTGGTTTCCTTGAGCTTTTCCTTGTAGCGCAGGGCCAGCTTATGGGAATAACGCTCAAAGCGGCCGGCCAGAAACGTATGGATAATAGCCCCGAAGAAAACGAGCGTCACGGCCAGGTTGAAACCGCCGGACTGCTTGTTGCGTTCACTGAGCACCTGGTACAGGCCGGCATCCGGCGGCACCGGCTTGTACTGATTCAGGGGAATGGGAAAATGGCTGTACTGGGATTCCCCCCCCACTTCCGCGGCCGGATAGGCGGGAGCCGCCGCGCGGGCCGAAGCCTCACCGGCGGGAGCCCCCAGGAAAAAAGCGGCGGCAGCTATGATAGTGAGCAGACCCGCACGGCGCGCCAGAACTTTGAAGAAATGACAAATACAGATCATGTCTGCGGACAGACTAAACGCCTCTCCTTTCTTCCGCGAGCGGAAAATGAGTCTGCATGCTTTTTAACAGAAACGCGCTCAGCGGGAAAATCCAGACAGGCCCCGGAAAAACGCGCGCGGCATAGAACAGGCTGTCATGCCTGCCTGAGTTTAAGGTTGAACAGAAAACTTAAAAATAGTAGTTGCAGATATGCGCTCCGTCCCAGGCCTCCTCTCCGTTTTCTTGATCGCAGCCGGTGCTGCATGTGCGGAGCTTCCGCCCGACCTGCCGCCGGCGTCACCCCTTCCCCTTGCCCCCGGCCCGGTCATCGGGGGAACCGTCAAGGGAGACCCGGCCGCCGGCATCGTTCCCGTCAGAGACCTGATTGAAGCCAACCGCAAGGATGAATACATCCCCATGGCGGAACCCATTCCCGGAGAGACAGGCTCTTCCGCTCCCCAGGCGGAGTCCATCCCGAACGCGGAACCCATCCCCGGGGAAACGAACCTGCATGCCCCGGCACAACCTGCGGTGGCGCCCCTCGTCATCCCTTCCACGGCCTTTTCCTCCGTTCCGGTCCCTCAGCATGAAACCCGCGTAGCCATTCTGGGCTACCATGATTTCAGCCGCACCCTTCCCGCTACGGAGATGCGCATGAATACGGATGTGTTCCGCTCCCAGATGCGGGCGCTGAAAGCGTCCGGAGTGCCCGTCATCTCCATGAAGGAATTCCTGGAATGGAAACTGGGGGACAGGCGGCTTCCGGCCAAATGCGTCATGATCACCATTGACGACGGCTGGAAGAGCGTTTACACGGACGCCTATCCCATCCTGAAAGAAGCGGGATTCCCCTTTACCATTTTCCCATACACCAAATTCATCACGGGCCGCGGTTCGGCCATGAGCCCCGCCCAGATTCAGGAAATGCTGGATAACGGCGCCACCCTGGGCAGCCACTCCGTCAGCCACCTGTACCCGAGATCCTGGCGTGCCGCCCAGCGTAAAGGCGCCCAGGCGGTTCAGGAGCTGGCAACGGCGGAAATAGGCCATTCCCGGAAAATCCTTCAGGAAAAATTCCCCGGTTCTTCCGTGGAGGCCTATTGCTATCCGGGCGGCTTCATCCTGCCGGAAATGATCTCCAGGGCGGAAGAAGCCGGATTCCAGGCGGCCTTTACGGTAATCCCCAAAAAAGTGACCAAGGACACGGACCGCTGGCGGATTCACCGCTACATGGTCTTCGGCAAAGACCCTAAGACATTCACCAGAGCCGTGAATTTCAACGTTCCCTCCACTCCGGAAACTCCGGCTGCCACCCCTGGCGGCGGCAGCGGCAAAAAGCTGAATTCCTACCCGGCTCCGGCCCAGCCCGTTTATCCGGCAGCCAATACCGTGGTGAAAAACCAGACTCCCGATATATCCATTTCCCTGGCAGGGGAACCCTCCCTGGACCCCAGGCAGATGGAAATGCGCATCTCCGGCTTCGGCCTGGTAAACGCCCGGTACGACGCCAAGGAAAAAATTCTGAAATGGACTCCATCCCGTCCCCTGCGGTTCAGCCCCGTAACCGTCCAGGTCCGTTGGAAAAATCCTGCTGCCAACATGTGGCAGACAGCCACCTGGCAATTCGGCATTGAGGAACAGGAAATGCACTTCACTCCCCGGAACATCGTCAAATAGACATCTTCCCTCAGGGCTTTTTCACCACCAGCCCGCGGATGCCAAACCGGCGGTTGGTATCCGGCCCTCCCCAATTTCCATCCGTCCCGGACACTTTTCCCTCAAAGAAAAGAGGAGAAATGGAAGGTACTTCCGGTTCCAGATTCCCCTTTTGAAGAGCCTCATGAATCAACTCCTCTCTCTGGAAAACCAGAGAGCCTACATGATAATATTCCAGGACGAACATCACCCCAAACAGCAAAGTCGCACCGGCAAGGCATGCAGTTACCGCGCGCAGTCCACGCACCATGATTCCATTCCGGTACAATACGGAGAACAACACGGTTGACGCCGCTAAAACAGGCATGGACGACACGAACTGGACATGATGGGCGGGAATGCACACCGGAAAATAACAAACGGACATGATGAGCCCCAGCAACAATAAAAAAAGAAGATAAAAGAAGGATTCCTTCTCCTTCCTGATTACTTCCCGGCACCGCTCCATGCCGCTGAACAGCAAAAACCCCGTTAATACTGCGGAAACGGCATATATTTTACACAACATCCTCGCGTGGTAATAAAGCAATATCCCGAAAGACTCCGCATAAGCGCCAAAACCGCCCTTCCTCAAAACTTCACTCGCTCCCAAATCATGGCCAAGCCGCGAGTACAGCCCGGGGGCGGTAAATAGAAACAGGCCTCCCAAAACAACGCCGGCAAACCCGCACCATACATAAACGTCCACCCTGCGGTCCCGGAGCATGCCGACTGCGGCCATGATGCAAAACGCCGCCGCCATTCCCACCGTAGCCCCCTCATTGCAGGCGCCGCAGAAAATCCCATAAATCAGGCACCCTGAGGACAGACCCCATTGAGGGGAGGTCGTCCGCTTCCTCCACCTGATTCTGTAAATATTCATGAACCACACAATCAGACCTCCAGTCCACACATAATTCATGGACCCTGCGCGCGTCAGGCAGACATAATAAACGGTTACCCCGGCTGAAATGAACATGCTTAAAGCAAACAGCCATGTCCAGGCGCCGCACTCCCTCCGGAGATCGGGCATTCTCCCCAGAGCGAGCACATAAAGACCGAGAATGAGCGCAAGCACAAACACGGGATTCAAAACCGTCCAGACCAGCCGGGGAGCAGAAGTAATAAAAAACGTCGCCATCTCCCCCAGCCTGGGATTCCAATACAGGTAGCTGTCCACGCAGGCCTTCCAGACATGATGGATATGAAACTGCCCAAGGTACCCTGTCCTGTCGTGAATAAAGGAATCCCCGGCAATAGGGGAAAACCACGAAATAATATATAAAATAAATAATACTGAAAATGTTACAGCAATGGGAAAGACAAAAATTTTCCTCGGTTTCAACATACTTTTTTCCTAACGGATTGGGAATCCGCATATAAAGCGAATCTCGAAAAGGGCTATGCCGGGGAGGGGCGGCTACAAAGGAAAAAGATTCTCCTTTGCTGCGTTCGGACACGTCCACCCGTATATCCGGCAGACCTGATTGCCCAGACCTACCATTCGGAAATAACTGATCAAATTTGCATTAAATTATTTTTTCTCAAATTTGTAGGTTGACTCCGGATTCCCAATCCGCTTTTTCCCATATTCGGCAGGTTCCGGATAAAAGCTCATTATTAGAATAGACTAACATTCATCAGTTGAGGAGACTCCCGCACTACCTTCCCGGAATGCCAAAAAAACTGACATTTGGCTTGCCCGCATGGTGTGAAGTGGCATAATCATCCGGCACCATTATCAGGTTCAGCCAGGCACGGACATCCACATGAAGACGAGCACCAAAACTTTCGCCATTGCAGATACAGCCGCTAACGCAGACTATCTCACCAATACATCCGAACCGCTCGGAGAAACGATGACCCTGAACGTGGGCCCCTCCCACCCCGCCACTCACGGCGTGCTGCGCCTGGTGCTGGAACTTGACGGTGAAGAAATCATCAGCTGTGATCCGGTGGTTGGCCATCTGCACCGCGGGATGGAAAAAATCGGCGAAACCATCCAGTACAACCAGTTTGTCCCCTACACCGACCGTTTTGATTACCTGGCGCCCCTGTCCAACAACATCGCCTATGCCTGCGCGGTGGAAAAATTGCTGGGCTGGGAACTGCCGCCCCGTGGACAGGCTCTGCGCGTACTGGCCCTGGAGCTTTCCCGCTTTTCCTCCCACATCCTGGGGGTGGGCGTGTACGGCATGGACGTAGGCGCCATGACCGTTTTCCTGTACTGTTATGAGGAACGTGAAAAAATCCATAATTTTTACGAACAGCTCACCGGGGCGCGCTTCACTTCCTCCTACACCCGCATCGGCGGCCAGACACGCGACGTTCCCAATGAAATGCTCAAGGAAGTGCTCGTCTTCTGCGATGAAGCGGCCAAAACTCTTGATGAAACGGAAGCGCTCCTGCTCAAGAACAAAATCTTCATTGACCGTCTTCAGGGCGTAGGCGTCATCAGCCGTGAAAAAGCGCTTTCCTGGGGCATTACGGGGGCCAACCTGCGAGCCAGCGGCATTAAGCGGGACCTGCGCAAACTCACCCCCTATCTGGGATATGAAAATTACGAATTCGACGTCCCCGTAGGCGAACACGGAGACTGCTACGACCGTTTTACCGTGCGCATTGAAGAAATGCGCCAGTCCCTGCGCATCATCCGCCAGGTCATTGAAACCATGCCGGACGGCCCCATCAATATGGTGGACACCAAAGGCACGCTGCCAGAAAAGAAAAAAGTCCTGACGGACATGGAATCCCTGATTCGCCAGTTCATGACGACGACCATGGGAGTGAACGCCCCCGCCGGGCAGGTTTACTTTGCTGCGGAAAACCCGAAGGGAGAGCTGGGCTTCTTCCTGGACTCCAAGGGAGGCGGACTTCCCAACCGTCTGCGCATGCGCTCCCCCTCCTTCTGCAACCTGTCCATCCTGCCGGAACTGATGAAAGGCCACCTGGTTTCCGACGTTCCGGCCATTCTCGGTTCCTTCGACTTCGTGATGGGCGAATGCGACCGTTAAACACCCGCCACTCTCATCCACTTCAACGCAAACACCAAACTTTCTCCCCATGTCCGATTACGCTGAAAACGCCATCGACGCGACTATCGCCCACCAGCCCAGCCCGGGCGAACGGTTCTATCCGGCCTTTGAAGTAACGCCGGAACTTGACGCCGCCGCCAGCGAATACGTTACGCATTACCCGGAAGGCAAGCAGAAATCCGCCGTGCTGCCCATCCTTCATGAAATCCAGAAAAAGTTCGGCTTCATCAGCGGAGACGCCATCGCCTGGGTGGGTGAGAAACTGAATATCTCCGCCGCCCATGTTCTGGGCGTGGTGACTTTCTATCCCGGTCTGCGCCAGATGTGCCCCGGAAAAAACCACATCCGCGTATGCCGCACTCTTTCCTGCGCCATGGCGGGGGCGGACAGCCTGTTCGACGCCATCTGCACGCGTCTGAGCATTGACAAAAACGGCATCGACCATCACCACCCCATTGGAGTCAGCCCGGACGGCCTGTGGAGCGTGGAGGGAGTGGAATGCCTGGCCAACTGCGGCTTCGGCCCCAACATGATGGTCAACGACCTCCTGTACGAAAAAGTCACTCCGGAAGTGCTGGAGGAAGTAATCGCCAAATACCAGAACGCCTAATCCTTTTCCATCCCCGCACCAGATTTTCGCCATGAGCATCACCTATCTTCCCGGTAAAGAACCCCACCCCAGGGAAACGCGCCGCATCCTGAAAAACGTTAACCGCGAAGGCTGGAACACGTCCATTGACTGCTATCTGGCCGACGGCGGTTATGAAGAACTGAAAAAGGCGCTCGGCATGGAGCCCAGGGCCGTCATTGACGAGGTGAAAAAATCCGGCCTTCGCGGCCGTGGCGGCGCAGGGTTCCCCACCGGCGTGAAGTGGACTTTCATTCCGCCGAACAACACGAAACCTGTCTATCTGGTTTGCAACTGTGACGAATCCGAACCAGGCACGTTCAAGGACCGCTACATTGTCCACCAGGATCCCCACCAGCTCATTGAAGGAATGGTCATCTCCAGCTACGCGGTGGGGGCGCATCAGGCCTACATCTACATGCGCGAAGAATTTCCCATCGCCGCGGAAATCATGCTCAAGGCTCTTCAGGAAGCCCGCGAACGCGGCTTCCTGGGCAGCAATATCCAGGGGTCCGGCTATGATCTGGAAATCCACCTGCACCGCGGGGCGGGAGCGTACATTTGCGGTGAGGAAACGGCCCTGCTCAACTCCCTTGAAGGGGACCGCCCCTATCCCCGCATCAAGCCCCCCTACTTCCCGGCCGCCATCGGCCTGTACGGCTGCCCCACCATTGTCAACAACGTGGAATCCCTCTGCCAGGTGAAGCACATCATGGCCATGGGTGGAGAAGCTTACAGCCAGGAAGGGGCCAAACGTTCCCCCGGCACCCGCATCATCGGCGTTTCCGGCGACGTTAAACGTCCCGGGTTCTATGAAATCATCTCCGGCTCCATGACTTTCGGCGAACTGCTGTATGACGTCTGCGGCGGCCCGCGGGACGGGCGCCAGTTCAAAGCCGTGATACCCGGCGGTTCCTCTTCCAAGGTCATGCGCACGGATGCGGAATACAAAGTGAAGAATCCGGACGGCACCATGGGGAAAATCACCTTCTTTGACATTCCGCTGGATCTGGACAGCATCGCCCAGCACGGCTCCATGTCCGGTTCCGGCGCGGTCATCGTGATGGACGACTCCCGCTCCATGCCCTGGGCCATGAACAACATCAACCGCTTCTACGCCCATGAATCCTGCGGACAGTGCACCCCCTGCCGGGAAGGCTGCCCGTGGATGATGAAACTCAGCACCCGCATCCTGGAAGGGAAAGCCGCCCCGTCGGACGTAGATCTGCTCATTGAAGTGGCCAACCAGATTGAAGGGAAAACGGTCTGCGCCTTCGGTGAAGCCGCCTCCTGGCCCACCCAGGCCATGGTCTCCAAGTTCAAGGAGGAATTCGTGGCCCTGACGGATCCCTTCAACGCCTGTCTGCCCCACACGGAGGAAGGCAGGGAGCAAAACCGTTTCCTCACCCGCTAAACAGCAGCACGCAACACCAGTTCTCAAAACCATCCCTCTCCCATCCGTCATCATGAGTGAAGAAGCTTCCAAACTCCCCAAAGACATTGCCGCTGCGGAAGGCAAGGTGAACGTCCAAATCAACGGAACGTGGCACCGGTTCCCGCGCGGCACGCGGATTGCAGACGCCTGCCGTTCCGTGGGCGTGCCCATTCCGTGCTTCTGTTACCACCCCAAGCTGGCTGTCGCCGGCTCCTGCCGCATGTGCATGGTGGAACAGGGGATGCCGCCCAGGCTCGCACCGGGCCAGACGCCCTCCTATGATGAAAACGGCTACCAGCGCATCCAGTGGATGCCCCGCCCCATCATCTCCTGCGCCAACACGGTGGCGGAAAACATGGGCATCCGCACGGACAGCCCGCTGGCCAGTGAAGCCCGCCGCGGCGTGATGGAATTCCTGCTCACCAGCCACCCTCTGGACTGCCCCATCTGCGACCAGGCTGGGGAATGCAAGCTTCAGGAATACTCCAACGACTACGGTCAGGTGGAAGGCCGTTTTGAAGAAAAAAAGACAAAAAAAGGGAAAAACCTGAGCATTGGCCCGCGCGTAAACCTGGACCAGGAACGCTGCGTGCTCTGCGGCCGCTGCGTGCGCTTCATGCGCGACATCATGCACGATGAAGTGCTCACCATGTCCCAACGCGGCACCTTCAACGCCATCACGGTTTATCCCGGCCGCGAGCTGGACAGCAACTACTCCATGAACACCGTGGACCTCTGCCCGGTAGGCGCCCTCACCTCCAAGGATTTCCGCTTTAAAATGCGCGTCTGGTTCCTGAAGGAAACCAAAACCATTGACGTGGACTGCGGGACGGGCACCAATATCACCCTCTGGACAAGGGAAGACAAGGTGTACCGCATTACCCCGCGCCAGAATGATGCCGTAAACTCCTGCTGGATGCCGGACTCTCACCGCCTTAACTACAAATACATCAATGCGGAAACCCGCATTCCCCAGCCCGTCATCCGTACGGATGCGGAAGCGCCCCACCGCCCCTCCACCTGGGAGCCGGCCCTGGTTTCCGCCGCGGAAGCCGTCAAACGCATCGCCCCGAACCAGCTCGCCATCATCGCCTCCGGTCGCATGACCAATGAAGAGCTTTACATGGTCCGCCATCTGGCCGCCCAAATCGGCACGGATATGGTGGACATCGTTCCCCGCGTGGGAGAAAGCGACGGCATGCTTATTTCTGCGGACCGCAACCCGAACACGAACGGGGTCAGGCTGGTGCTGGGCATCGAACCCGGTTCCAGGCTGGACGCCATTCGCGAAGGAGTGCGCAACGGCTCCGTCAAGGGCATCCTTACCCTGGGGGAAGACCTCACCTCTCCGGAAGCAGGCTTCACGGCGGAAGACCTGGACAAGCTGGACTACCTGTTCATGACCGCCCACAGCGCCAATGAAACGGCGCGCCATGCGGACCTGGTTCTGCCGGGCGTCACCTACGCTGAAAAATTCGGCACCATGATTAATGTCACGGGCCGCATTCAACGCCTGAACCGCGCCATCCAGCCCATAGGATACGCCCGGGACGACTGGCAGATTTTCAGAGACATCACCCTTCTGCTGGGCGGCAATCCCGCTCTGAAAGACTTCAACTCCGCCCTGGACATCCTCACCGCCATGAGCACGGAATACGGCGCGCTCAATGGAGTCTCCTGGGGTTCCATCGGAGACGGGGGCCAGCCCATTCTGGAAACCGGCGTCACCATTCCCGTGGTGGAACGCGAAAAAAACCAGGGCCGCTAATCACACTTCACACGCACATAACCTGTTAATCCGCCATGATTGATTCGATTCTAACCTTTTGCGACGAGGTGCTCAGCAACCCTGTGTGGTTTTATATCATCACTCTGCTGATCAAAATCGTCATCTGTTTTGCCATCACCATTCTGTTTATTCCGGTCTGCGTGTACATTGAACGCCGGGTGGCCGCCTGGATCCAGGACCGCGTGGGCCCCAACCGCGCCGGCATTCCGTTAAGCATCTTCCGCCGCTTCGGCATGAAATCCGACCTGCCGTTCAAAAAGACGCTGGACTACTTCGGGTTGCCTCATGACGGCAAAATCGCCAACCTGTGCCGTTTTTTCCGCCTGGACCGCGACATCCCCGTCTTCGGTCTCGTGCAGCCCATGGTGGATGGCGGCAAACTGTTCCTGAAGCAGGATTTCACGCCGCCCTTCGTGCGCCGCGTGTACTTCTGGATCGCCCCCATTCTGGTGCTTGCCCCCCCGCTGATGACGGCAGCCGTCGTTCCCTTCGCCGGAGACCTTCAAACCTCTTACGGCAACGTCAACATGGCGGTGGCCAACCTCAGCGTAGGCCCCCTCTGGATGTTCGCCATTTCCTCCCTCTCCGTGTACGGTCTGGTGCTGGCCGGATGGTCATCCAACTCCAAATTCCCCTTCCTGGGAGGCGTGCGCTCCTCAGCCCAGATGATTTCCTATGAAATCAGCATGGGCCTGTCCATCATCCCCGTACTGATGATTTACAGCACGCTGGACCTGTCCAACATCGTGGAATACCAGGCCGCCAACGGCTGGCTTCTGCTTCCCGTGTGGGGCGAGGGCCTAAGCTGGCAGCGCTGGATACTGCTGGTGCCCGTAGCCATCAGCTTCATCATCTTCCTCACTTCCATTTTCGCGGAAGCCAACCGCACCCCCTTTGACATGTCCGAATGTGAAACGGACCTCGTGGGCGGCTACCATACGGAATACTCCTCCATGAAATTCGCCCAGTTCTTCATGGGGGAATATGCCGCCATGGTGGTGGGGTCCTCCCTGGTCATCACGCTGTTCCTGGGGGGCTGGTCCATCGGCTTCGGCCTGGACGGCTGGCTCAACGAACACGTAGCCAACTGGGTGGCGGTTATCTGCCAGCTCATCGCATATGTGCTCAAGCTTCTCTTCTTCGCCTTCTTCTTCGTCTGGGTGCGGTGGACGCTCCCCCGCTTCCGTTATGACCAGGTGATGAAGCTCGGCTGGATGGTCTTCTTTGAACTGGCCGTCATCAACATCTTCCTTACAGCCGCCATCCTGTACTTCGTCAAGTAATCTCCCCTTTCTTCATTCCGACAACATCACTATTATGGCCTTCAAAACGATCAAGCGTCCGAAGATCTCCCTTGGAGAGCGGTTCTATCTGCAATCCATTCTTGGCGGTCTTTGGCTCACTATCAAGCACCTCGTTCTGGCTCTGCTGGGCAAATCCCGCAACAAAAAAGAACTGGCCGGTTCCGGCATCGGCGTTACGATGCAGTATCCGGAAGCCAGATGGGACAAACATCTGCCGAAATATTACCGCGGAGCCCCCGTGCTGGTGAAAGGCGAAGACGGCCGTGAACGCTGCGTTTCCTGCCAGCTCTGCGAATTCATCTGCCCGGCCCGCGCCATCACCATCACCCCCGGACCCATCCAGGAAGGACCGTGGGGCAAAGTGGAAAAAGCCCCCAGGGAATTTCAAATTGACATGCTGCGCTGCATCTACTGCGGCATGTGTGAGGAAGCCTGCCCGGAACAGGCCATCTTCATGAGCCATAACTACCTGTTTACCCCCACGGATAAAACCCAGGCCATCCACAACAAGGCCAAGCTCTATGAACTGGGCGGCACCCGCAAGGGGCTGGTCAACAAGTGGAACCAATACAAATAACCCCCGAACACTCCATTTCCCGTACGTTATGAACATTTTTGCCAGCGACATACTTTTTTACGTTTTCGGGGCCCTGGCCGTGGTCCTGTCCCTGATGGTCGTCTTCATGCGCAACCCCGTCTCCTCCGCCATGATGATGGCTCTTTCCTTTGGAGCCACCGCCGCCGTCATGATCGGGCTGGGAGCCCACTTCCTGGGCATTCTCCAGATCCTTGTATACGCCGGGGCCATTATGGTGCTCTTCGCGTTCATCATCATGCTGCTGAATGTGAAGCAGGAAACATCCCCCTTCAGCAGGCCTTTCTCCGTCGCCATCGGGGTCATCATCGCCGGCCTCTTCCTGGGCCAGCTTATCGGCATCATCTATTCTTTGCCCGGCGCCAAAGAAACGCACCGCTGTCCGATGGCCGGCGCGGAACAGGCCTGGAACGATTTGAAAATCGGGCAGGAGAACGCAGCCCCCTCCAAAACCGGAATGGGAGCTCCCGCCTGCGGCTTTCGCAACAACGGAGCCCCTTCCGTCATTCTCCCTCCCCTTTCTCCCCAATGTTCCGCTCACCTCTATCCGGAAGGCACCACCATCCGTGCGGAGATAGACAACGGAGAATTCCCAGACACCGCCCTGCTGGGCCGTACTCTGTTTGACAAATATAACCGGAGCCTGGTCATCGCCGGACTGGCCCTGCTGGTGGCCTCCATCGGCGTCGTCGTGCTGAGCCGCCGCCCCTCTGGAAAATAAAGAACCCCTTACCACAGCCATCACCATGATACCTCTTACGCATTATCTGATCCTTTCCGGCGTCCTGTTCGCCATCGGCCTGATGGGGGTGATTGTCCGGCGCGACATCATCGTCATCTTCATGTGCCTGGAAATGATGCTCAGTGCAGCCAACCTATCCCTGGTAGCGTTTTCCCGCGCCCAGGGCACCATGGGCCTGCCCAACTATGACGGCCAGGCCCTTTCCATCTTTATCCTGACCATCGCCGCGGCGGAAGTGGCCATCGGTCTGGCCCTCATCGTCTCCCTGTACAGGGCCAGGCGCACGGCCAGCACGCAAAATCTCAACACGCTGAAAGATTAAGAGCAACACACTACTCCACGAATATGTTCAATATTGATATTCAATACACCTGGCTTCTGCTCTTCCTGCCGCTGGTCGTAGCCGCCTTTGACTGGTTCCTGCTGACCAAACGTCCTAACGTCGCGGCCCTCACCTCCACCTTCTCCTGCCTGGCGACCTTCGTTCTTTCCCTGGGCCTGCTGGACCGGACCGGGTCTGCCTCCTTCTCCTGGCTTCCGATTTCCGACATCTTTTCCGTGGATCTGGGCTTCATTCTGGATCCCCTTTCCTCCCGCATGATGCTGGTGGTCACGGGCATCGGCCTGCTGGTTCATGTTTTCTCTCTGGGTTACATGGCGGACGACAAGGCGAAAACGCGCTACTTCGCGTGCCTGAGCCTTTTCATGTTCTCCATGACGGGCATCGTTCTGGCGAACAACATCGCCATGACCTTTATCTTCTGGGAATTGGTGGGCCTCTCCTCCTATCTGCTCATCGGCCACTGGTACACCCGGGACACTGCCGCCAACGCCGCCAAAAAAGCCTTCATCTGCAACCGCGTCGGGGACTTCGGCTTCCTGATCGGCATTCTGACCCTCTGGGCGCTGACCAACACGCTGGATTTCAGCCTGATGGAAATACCCGCAGGAATCAGTAAAAACCTGCTGAACATTACGGTGCTGTGCCTTTTCTGCGGAGCGGTGGGCAAATCCGCCCAATTCCCGCTGCACGTCTGGCTTCCGGACGCCATGGAAGGTCCCACCCCCGTCTCCGCCCTGATCCATGCGGCCACCATGGTAGCCGCCGGCGTTTACATGATGGTGCGCGTTCAATACTCCATCGGCATTGAGGCTTTCCCCGCCCTGGCCTGCAACGTCATTACCGGCATCGGGGCCATTACGGCCGTCATCGCCGCCTTCATGGCTACCCAGCAGAATGACATCAAACGCGTTCTGGCCTACTCCACCCTCTCCCAGCTCGGCTACATGGTCATGGCCCTGGGGCTGCTGGCCGGGGAGGCAGCCATGTTCCACCTCTTCACCCACGCGTGGTTCAAGGCCCTGCTCTTCCTGGGCGCCGGGGCCATCATCTTCGCCTGCCACCATGAACAGGACATCTGGAAAATGGGCGGCATCATGAAGCGCATGAAGCTGACCTCCCTCACCTTCATCATCGCCACCATGGCGCTGATTGCCATTCCGTTCACGTCCGGCTTCTTCTCCAAGGAAGCCATTCTGGAAGCAGCCCTTCACAAAAACCCGGTCTTCTTCTGGATCGGCGCGGGCGTTGCCCTGCTGACCACCTTCTATATGATGCGCGTCATCTTTGTGGTCTTCTTCGGCAGGAGCCGCAGCCACAGCTCGGAACACGCTTCGGAAGTAGGCGGCCTCATGCTGGTTCCCCTGCTGATTCTGGCGGTCCTGGCTCTCATCTCCGGCTACGGATTTATCGCAGACAGGCTGGTTCCTTTCAACGGATTCGTTTCCGAAAGCTTCCACATGGGCATGCCTTTCTACGTCTCCATGGGGGCGCTGGTGCTCGGAATCCTGCTGGCGGCTGCCTTCTACGCAGGTTCCCCGGCTTCTGACAAGCTCTCCGGCAATGTTGTTTCCCGGGCTCTCGCCAACCGCCTTTATATCGACCTGTTCTATGATAAGGTGCTGGTCAGGGGCATCCAGGGAGTTCTGGCCGCCATCATCGACTTTATGGACCAGTTCATCATCTCCGGCCTCATCGTGGGCGGACTGGCGCGGCTGACTGCCGCCATAGGCTCCCTGCTGCGCCGTCTGCAGTCCGGCAACATGGCCGCTTATACGGCCCTCTTCGGCATTGGCCTGCTCCTGGTCATTTACTTTACCGTCTTCTATTCCTGCTAACCTAACCAACCAATCACATACCATGCTTATCTGGCTTGTTCTCATTCCTCTGATTGCCGCGGCCCTCATCGGTCTGTGCAAGGCGCCCGCACGCCCGACAGCCCTGCTCAGCGCCACCCTGACGCTGGCCCTCGGCATCTGGGCCCTGGTTAGCTTTGACGGCTGTTCCTCCTGCTGGTCCCGCTTTGAAGGGATGGACCTCCAGCTCACGTTGGCTCCGGCCCTGTCCAAAGTAATGCTGCTGCTGACCATCCTGGTTACCTTCGCCTCCGTGTTGGGCACCAACCCTCCCCAGGGGGGGGGAGCTTCCTGGTACAATTCCGCCCTTCTGATTTCCGCAGGCGCCACCGGGGCGTTTCTGTCCGACAACATGATCTCCTTCTTCGCCTTCCATGAACTGGCTCTTATCCCCACCTTCGTGATGATCGGCCTGTATGGACGCGGCGACCGCCGCACCACGGCCTGGCGCGCCACGCTTTACCTGGGGCTTGCCTCCATGGTTCTGCTGGCCGCCCTGCTGATGATCGGCACGCAGGCGGGCTTCACCTTCTCCGGCCTGAAAGACTTCATGGCCAGCGGGCGCGAACTTGCCCATGCGGAACTTATCGGAGCTCTGCTCATCGCCGGATTCGGCACGCTGATTTCCCTTTTCCCCTTCCATTCCTGGGCAGCCCCCGCCTATGCGTCCGCACCCGCTCCGGTAGCGATGATGCACGCCGGAGTCCTTAAGAAATTTGGCCTGTACGGGCTCTTCATGTTCCAGTCGCTGATGGAAACAGGATTCCTTCCCTGGACGAACATCCTGCTGGTTCTGCTTGTCTGCAATGTCATTTGGGTGGGTTACGTGACCGTCAACCAGAAAAGGCTGGACCTGCTGCTGGGCAACTCATCCGTGATGCACATGGGTTATATTTTCCTGGCTTTCGCCGCCCTGGTGGTTTCCGGTTCCGCGGAAGCCAATCCCTGGGCGCTGAAAGGGGCTGCTCTGCTGATGCTGGCCCATGGCCTGACAATCGCCCTTCTCTTCCTGCTCTGCGGACAGATTGAAAAGCAGACAGGCACACTGGAAATCAACTCTCTGGGTGGACTGGGCACTAGGCTGCCGCGCATGGCTTTCGTTTTCGGCCTGGCGGGCATGGCCTCCATCGGCCTCCCCGGCCTCGCCAATTTCCCTGGGGAATTCATGGTCTTTTTCTCCGGGTTCGCCGGTTTCAACAACGGCTTCGGCCCCGTTCAAATCGCCACCATCCTGTGCCTCTGGGGGCTGGTCATCGGCGCGGTATACATGCTGAGAGCCTACCGTAACATCTTCCAGGGGGATTTGTCCAGAGCCTCCGCCTACGCCACGGAACTGCTTCCCTCCGAACGGGCGGCCAACTGCTTCCTGGTCATCGCCCTGGCGGTCTTCGGCTTCTTCCCCACGCTGGTGCTTCAGTTCTTCTCCTGATTTCCCCCCCTTCCGAATACAATCCTAGTTTAACCTGATTTTTCTTTTACCCATGCAAGCGTATATTCCGGAATTTATCCTGGCCGGCCTGGCAATGCTTTTGCTTCTGGCGGAGACCTTCTGCAAAAAAACGCCCAAATTCTTTTTCGGGCTGATTGGCGCGGCGGGAACCCTGGCAATGCTTCCCTTCTACATGGAAGGGCTCTATGACAATACCTACATCATCCTGGCGCTCGTCGCCACAGCTGTCACCCTGCTGCTTTCCGTAGATTTCCGGGCCGTCATCAACTTTTCCTCCAATGACTCCAAATCCCAGGAGGGCACGGGGGAATTCTACATCCTGCCCCTGCTGGCCTGCGTAGGCATCACCTCCCTGTGCAAGGCCTCCAACCTGGTGGAACTGTTCGTCTCTCTGGAAGTGCTCACCCTGAGCTCCTTCATCATGGTAGGCTATTTCCGGCGGAACCTGGGTTCCACGGAAGCGGGCATCAAGTACCTGATTCTGGGCGCCGTCAGCACGGGATTCCTCGTTTTCGGCCTGGCCTGGTATTTCGGCATTACGGGAACATTCATTTATAATGAAACCATCGTCAGCCACGCTCTGGCCGGCCAGACAGCCCCCGCCATGTACCTGGCCCTCGCCATGCTGCTGCTCGGCACAGCATTCAAAATCGGCGCAGTTCCCATGCAGCTGTGGATTCCGGATGTGTACCAGGGAGCTCCCACTCCGGTGACGGCTTTCCTTTCCGTAGCCTCCAAAGTAGCCGGATTCGCCCTGCTCGGCATCATCCTGGCCCCATTCGCCGCGCTGCCCCCCGTCGAATTCGTCGTAGCCCTGATGGCCGCCGCTACCCTGCTGGTGGGCAACCTGGGCGCCATTCCCCAGACGAACCTGAAACGCATGATGGGTTATTCCTCCATCGCGCAGGCAGGCTTCATCCTTCCCTTATTCATCGGTACTGTGGACGGCCAGCTGGCTCCGAACGCTCCGTTCTACCTGGCTGTGTACCTGGTCATGACCTTCGGCGCCTTTTTCGCCCTTGCTATGATTCGCATCCAGCGAGGAAGCGAGGAAATTTCCGCGTTCCGCGGTCTGGGCAAAACCAATCCCCGGCTGGCCCTGGCTGTCACCATCATGTTCGCCTCCCTGGCGGGCGTGCCGCTGACAGCCGGATTTTTCGCCAAAATGATTTCTTTCGTGCACGTCATCAATACGGGGCTGTACCTGGGCTGGATGCTCCCCGTCATGATCGTCTGCGCAGCGTCCGGGTTTTACTATTACTTCAAAGTCATCCGCTCCATGTACTGGGACAAACCCGCAGAAAACGCGGAACCCGTGCAGGTGCCGGTCATTTCCGGAGTCATGCTGGCCGCGTTCTCCATTTTCATCGTGCTGGGGGGCCTGATGCCTCTGTTCCTGAATCCCATCCGGTAACAAACGCTTCCTTTCCGCCCATGATTCCGAAGGCCGTTCTCCGAATTGTTCGCAGAACGGCCTTCCTCATTCAGGAAAAGCCGCGTGTTCCGCGCCGGTCGGCCGAAAACGGAAGGGAGAAGGAAAGGTTGCAGCTGCCCGGCCTTCCGGGCTTACGATTTCAGCCGTTTCAGGATCCTGAGCAATTCGCCTGAGCCATACATTTCTTTTATCATATTCATGCCGGAAAAATTGTGAAAAAAGTGCGGCCTGCATGCGAGATTTCCCTCAGGACAACCGTAATTAGCCTGTTCTAATTATTTGCCTGCCCTTCCTCCGGTCATCAGGCAGACAACCATCAATCATTCACAGCCATGCGTCTTTTAACCTCCACCGCCGTCATTTGCGCCGCCCTGTTTTCCGGAACTATCCTGCAAGCACAGGACCCGGAACTGCTGGCCAAGCGCCAGTGCCGTTCCGTCCATATCAATCAGCAGGGACATCCCGTCCAGGCGAGCGCCCTGTACAATGTAGTAAAAGCCAAAACATCCGTTCCCGGCACCTACTTCTGCGCCATGAACTTTGATGACGGCTATATCGGTTTTCAGGAACAATCCAACGGTAAAAAAGTAATCATCTTTTCCATCTGGGATCCGGTGGCACACGGGGACAACCCCAACGACGTTCCGGAAGAAGAACGCACCAAGCTGGTAAAACTGGGCAAAGATGCACGCTCCGGACGTTTTGGCGGTGAAGGGACAGGCGGACAAAGCTTCGTGGATTATCCCTGGACAATCGGGGAGGAGATGCGCTTCCTCGTCTGCGTCAAAAAAATGGGCAAATTCAAAGAAATCAGCGGCTATTACTTTAATAACAAAAACAAGTCCTGGGATCTTATTTCCAAATGGAAAACGCATTCCTCGGAAAAGGAGCTTTCCTTCTCCGTCGGATTCGTGGAAGATTTTATGCGCAATTTTGAATCCGCCAAGAAGGCCCGCGGAGCCTTCTTTGGCCCAAGCTTCGCGTACAAGGACGGCAAATGGCATCCCAATACCAGCGTAACGTTCACCGGCGACCGAACCCCTTCCACCAACGTCATGGCGAATATCCAACCTGATGGTTCCGTGCTGCTTCAGACGGGGGGAAGCACGAAAATGACGGATTTCAAGCTGTTCCAAAATCGCCCCCTGCCCCAAAATATTAAACTCGTCCTGCCTGACAAGACTGTTACCAGTCTAGTTCAGGAGAACATGAACTGATTATGTCCCCAACCGGCTGGTTAACCATGATTGTTTCCATCGGCGGCGTACTGGCCGCCGCCGCATGGGCGTATTACAAGGTGCTCTCCACTCCCAAGGAAACGGAACACCTGGGCAGCCCTACCCCGCCACTGCCGGAAAATGCGGAGGAATAAGGTCCCGATGCGGTGAACCGCCGTACGCAAGATTGAACAATCCCCCGGATCATTTTGCCGCATCCAGAAAGCGCGCATGTTCCCGAGACCTGAAACAGGACGGATATAAGGGAGTATTTTCCCGGCAGAAAGGCAACACGGCCCGGTGTTCCCCAGAGTATGCGTGCAAATCGCGCCCGAACCTGCGAGCCGCCCCGGTTCACAGGATTTTTAAACGGTTTTTCTCCTTACCCGTCTGACGGGGGCAGGATGAAGCCCAGCCGGTCAATGCCGTATCTGGCGCATTCCTGCCACAGGGATTTTTCCAGGGCTTCCGCAGTGCGGCGGCGTTCCTCTTCCGGCATGTTTTCAAAATATTCCGCTCCCAGGTGTTCGCTGATGGCCTTGTCCGCCATACGCGTCACGAGATCCGCCCAGAAAGAGTTATCCCGATATTCATCCAGGCAATCCTGAAAAAAAGCGTTTTCTTCATATTCCCGTGTGAAGGCATAGCCGCCCAGGTCCTCCGCATAGGCAATGCGCCCTTTCAATTTGGGAGTGACGGAAAGCTCCTTCATCAGCCGGGAAACCAAATTTCCCCACGCAGCCAGGCGCGCTTCCGCCCCGTCCTGCTGGTTGGAGGCAGCCACCGTGGCGGCGGTGGAAAGCATTTCCGCCAAATCACGCGCTTCCTCATCTGATAATTTCAACGTTACCGGCATGAAAAATCAGATCAATCCGAGTTTCATTCTGCCCTCCTCGCTGACCATGTCCTGGTTCCAGGGGGGATCCCACACCATTTCCACATCCGCGGCCTCCACCCCTTCCAACGCTTCAATACGGTCCTTAGCTTCCATGACCAGATGAGGACCCATTCCGCAGCCGGGCGCCGTGAGGGTCATTTTTACCGCCACATGGTGAAGGCCGTTCTCCAGCTCAATGACGGTCACATCATAGATCAGGCCCAGGTTGACGATGTCCACGGGAATTTCCGGGTCATACACACATTTCAGCGTATCCCAGACCCTTTCTTCCAGTGTGGCGTTCTCATCCAGCGCAGCCGCTTCCGGAGAAGGTTCTTCCGCTCCAGCGCCAAGGGCGTCCGCGTTCTCCCTGGAAATACGGGCCAGGCCATGGTCCGTAGCCACGGTATAGGAGCCACCCAGTATCTGGGTGACATACACGCGTTCCCCTTCCGGCAGGGTGAGCACATCCCCGCTGGGGATCTGGACCGCCGTCACTTCTCTTTTGAGTTCTATTACCTGGCTCAGCATAAATCCTTGCGATTAAAGGAATATCCGACTATGGACACGCGCCGGAGGCATCCGAACGCCATAGGGCAGAACCGTCCCATGGATCCCGGAATCTTTCGCGCAGGAGCAACATAAGGCGTATTTGCATCACCGTCGAGGTCAAAAACTGTTCTGCCCCGGCCGGGAAAGCCCTTCATGACAGGAAAGAGCATGCCGCCATGTTTTGGAAAAGCCGCCGGAAGCGGAGAGCTTCGTTCTTGCCTAGCGGAGGGAAAAAGTGTAAAAAGTTCGGGCTGTCCGGGCTGCCCCGGCTGCATGTGCATTTTCAACCTGATATTCCATGCTAGATTACTTACGTAAACATACAATCGTCATCATGGCAGCCATGGCCCTGGTGTTTGTGGGCCTCATGTTCATCGGAGGGGACGTAAGCGGCGGCTCCCTGACCGGCATGTTCAAGCAGACTTTCGTTTCCGTGGATGGGAAATCTTATGGGGAAAAGGATTATAACAACATGGGCAGGACCGGCCTGTCCGTGGCTTTTTCCTTCCCTTCCACCTTCGGCCCGCTGCTTCAGGACAATTTCAGCTCGGAAGAAAATCTGCGCGAACTCTGCTACCTGTTGAAAACAAATAACCCCAATGCGGCTTTTCTGGCCTACCGCGGCATTATCCGCCGGGAGGCGGGACGCCTGGGCTTGACGCCCAGCACCACGGAAATTGACGATGCCATTTGCAAGATTCCGGAGTTCCAGGACGACAAAGGCGTTTTCGACCCCCAAAAATACGACAATTTCATTTCCATGCGCGGCAACATGGGTAAAAAGCTGCAGGAGGAACTGCTGCGCGGACTGATGGAAGACACCATCAGCCTGGAACGCATCAAGGACGTGCTGACCGGGGGTATTTCCGTGGAGCCCGGTTTTGCCGAAGCTGTCGCCGAATCCAACAGCCAGCAGATTACCATCAACACCGCCTTCCTGGAAAAAAGCGCCTTCCGTCCCAAGACGGATCCCGGAGAAGAGGAAATAAAAACCTTCTGGGACAAGCATAAGGAAAATTACAAGAATGAAGAAGCGCGCTTCTTCACCGTTTACACCTTTATCCCCGCAGGAGATGCCCAGGCTCCCAAGCCCGGCGACATTTCCAACGCCACCATGGAGACCATGAACCTGGTGGAAAATGACATCTGGGAACCGCTGAACGCCACCAACGGCAGGAACATGGACCAGGCCATCAGCGAAGCCCTGGCCAAGGCTCCCGGCGTCTGCAAAATGGAGAAAAAATCTTACACGGCCGTAACGCGCAAAAACGCGCCTCAGGAAATCAACCAGACAATCAACCAATCCGCTTCCGACGGACGCAGCGCCAATCTGCTGGATGTGGCTTTCTCCCTGACGGGAGCCCCCGCCCTGAATGCGGATGCGGATGCCAAGGCCATTGAAGAAGCGCGCGCCAAAACCGGGGCCGAACAGATCAGCACCATGCAGGTACTGGAAAACGGGCAAGTCGTCCTGATCCGCCTGGAAGGCGTTACTCCGGTCAAAGCCCTGCCTTACGAGTCTGCCCGCAACAGCGCGCGTGCCGACCTGCTGGAAAGCATGACTGTTGAATCCATGAACAAGGCAGCTACGGAACTCAATACGGAACTGCAGAAGGCGGAGAACCCTATGGAACAGTTCAATGCCATCGCCGGAAAAGCCGGCGCAAAAACCGGCGCTTACGGCCCCTTTATTAATCCGAACGCACTCTTGAGCAGCGTCAACCTGCAAAACGCCAAAACACAGGAAGAACTCCAGTCTCTTCTGGAACGGGCCATGAATTCCCGCCTGGCCCCTCCCAAAGAACTCCCGGCTCCTGAAGAAGTATTCCAGGCGGTTTCCGTCATCAACCCCGGCCAGATGGCCCAGCCCATCAACACGGGGGACGGCATCCTGCTGACCCAGCTCGTCAAGCGCGAACTGGAGGATACGCCGGAATTCCAAATCAAAGCTACCCAGCAAATTGCCCCGGCTCTGACTGCCCAGGCAAAATCCATGATCATGCTGGACTGGCTGAAAGCGTGCATTGCCCAATACAAGGTGGAAATTGCCCCCATCCTGAATCAGGAACGCTAACGTTTTTCCTTTCATGACAACCGTCAGTGCGCCCGTCTCCTTTTCACAGGCCCTGAACGCCGTCTGAACGCATTCACCATGATGGCCTCCGCCCGGAGGCCATCATTTTTATTATTCTCTCCATCCTCTGCCTTTTCATCATCCAATGAGCGCCCTGCCCTCCCAATCCAGATACATCATCGGAACGGAAGCCTGCGAACGTTTCAGCTTCTACGGCATGAAGTCCATCCTCATGCTGTACATGACGGGCCACCTGCTGATGAGCGACAACTGGGCAACCTCCACCCTCCATATCTTTGTGGGAATGGTTTATCTGCTTCCCCTGGCGGGGGCATGGCTGGCGGACAAGGTCTGGGGCCGATATAAAACCATTCTTTATATTTCCCTGCTTTACTGCGTAGGGCACGGAGTTCTGGCGACAGCGGATCTTTTCCACACCATTGAAGCGCGCCGTTACATTCTCATGGCGGGCCTGTTCATCATCGCGCTGGGAGCCGGAGGCATCAAGCCATGCGTCTCCGCTTTTATGGGAGACCAGATTCCCAATAAGTCCCCGCAGTTAATGACCAAGGCCTTCAATGCCTTCTACTGGGCCATCAACCTGGGTTCCTTCTTCTCCTTCCTGGTCATTCCGGCCATGGAACAGCATTACGGGTACAGTTGGGCGTTTGCCGTCCCGGGCCTTTTCATGGGAGTCGCCACTTTCGTCTTCTGGCTGGGCCGCAAAAAATACCACAAAACGTCTCCGGATCGGAACAACGGCCAGGCCGGCTTCTGGAAAGTCCTTTTCATCATCCTGTTCCACGGAGGCTGGAAAAACGCGGAACAACGCTGCGGAACTTCTGCCGTGGAAGACACCAGGCACATCCTGAAAATCCTTTCCATCTTTGCCTTTATCATCCCATTCTGGTCCATTTTCGAACAGACGGCTTCCTCCTGGGTGGCCCAGGGCAGCAGGATGATTCCTCTTTCCATCCTGCTTCCGGGCGGTTCCTGGTCCATCGGGCCGGCCCAAATCCAGGCGGCCAATCCCATTTTTGTCATGGTGTTTATCCCCCTCATCACCGTATTTGTTTATCCCAGGGCGGTAACACTGGCGAAGCCCCTGGTGCGTCTCGGAACGGGGTTGGCCCTTAGTTCCGCTACATTCCTGATTGTCGCTTTCCTGCAATACCGGCTGGAAGAAGGAGCCTCCATGTCCATCGCATGGCAGCTGATTCCTTACTGCGTACTCACCATCTCTGAAATCCTGGTCAGCACCACCGGCCTGGAATTTGCCTATACGCAAGCTCCGGCGCATTTAAAAAGCCTCATCACCAGCTTCTGGAACCTCACGATTTTTGCAGGCAACATGCTGGTGGCCGCAATTACTTTTTTCCTGTCCAACGGAGAAGCAGCCAACGCCATTTCCACGGACCGCTTCATCCTGTACGCCGTACTGGCCGCCGTGGTGGCGGTAGCCTACTCCTTCCGGGCGCGCAGGTACGGAAAAACGGAATAAAGAAAACGCCGCCGTTCCCGAACATATGGCCGGGGTTTAATCATGTCTTGAAAAACAACCGGGCCGTAAGAGGGCAGCATGCAGCCCGGCCATTCCCTCCGTCAGGTTTCCTTTCGGAAAAGCGCCGGAAGACACAAATTACATGAGGATATGACCGAACAAAAAGTTCTGAAGAAGGTCAGGAGATACGGCAGTCGTTAAGCAGCTCGTCCATATAAAAGGTCATCTCCGCCAAAGCTTCACGGTATTCCGTTTGGGGAAGGAGCCACAGGATTTCGCGGGCCGCCTCGTTTTTCTCCAGCGCTACCTGAATCGCCTTGTCCAGCGCCTCCGCAAAAACGGGATTATCCTGAAAGGCGGAGTAATCCACTACTTCACGGTTTTCAATGGCGTCCCGCAGGGTCGCCTCCACATTCCTGTCACCGCATTCCAGCAAATTGAAGATGGGAAGGGTCAGCTTGCCCTTGGTGGCGTCCGTATGAAGCGTCTTTCCGGCGTCGTCTTCATCTCCCACCATGTCCAGGCAGTCGTCGTAAATCTGGTAGGCTACACCCAGCAGATCCCCCAGCTGATAGAGGGATTCTTCCACTTCCGGGGTTACTCCGGAAATCCAGCCTGCCCCCCCCGTAGCCGCGGAGAAAAGGGAAGCGGTTTTTTTCCGGATGATTTCAAAATATTCCTCCCGGGTCATGCTCAGATCATACAGGCGGCTGGACTGGGCCACTTCCCCCTGGCATACGTTCCTGACGGTATTCGCCAGCCTGCGGCAGAATTCCGTACTGCCGAATTCCGTGCCCAGCACCATGGCATGGGAAAAGAGAACATCCCCCAGCAGTACGGCGAGGCTGTTGCCCCAGAGGGCATTCGCCGTAGCCTCGTCCCGGCGTTTATCAGCCCCGTCAATCACGTCATCATGCACGAGGGAAGCCAGATGCACCATTTCCAGCAGAGCGCCCAGCCGGATATGGGCCGGTTTGACGCCGCCCGTAGCGCCGGCAACCAGCAGAACCAGGGCCGGCCGAAGCATTTTGCCCTTGGACTGGCATACCGTCTCCATGTAATCGGCCACCTCCGGGTCAAAACATGATGATTGCGCTTCAACAAACTCGGAAACCTGCTTCAATTCCGGCTTAACCAGTTGAAGATAGTGCTTCTGGGATCGTAATTTCGAAAAGAACGGAATGGACATGATATAGAACGGGGGCGGCGCTGGTCAGCGCCGCAGGGATTGTGGCATATTTAAAGTTCCCTAGCAATGTATTTCACAGGACATCTTTTCATAACCGGACGGCAATCCGCCAAACCCGATTCGCCAGGCGCCGGCCCCCTCCCGGGATAAGGCTCATTTTGACCTTGAGCCAGGAGTTTTTCCTTCTACACTGGGCCATCATGAGAGCCTTGGTCTATGATTGCAGTGCGGGCATCAGCGGAGATATGAATCTGGCCGCCCTGATTGATTTGGGAGCGGACCGGGAAAACCTGGAACGGGAACTGTCCAAATTGCATGTGCACGGGGAGTGGAAGCTGGAATGCCGCCGGGCGCAGCAGCACGGCATCCAGGGAACCCGGATTGACGTGCTGACGGAGGAAGAAGGGCATTCCGGCTGCAGCCATGCGCACCACCACCGGGCTATGGCTGATATACGAACGCTTATTGAGACAAGCGCCCTTTCCAACACCGTCAAACGGACGGCCCTTTCTATTTTCACCCTGCTGGCGGAGGCGGAAGCCCGCGTACACGGCACGGCTCCTGAGGAAGTACATTTCCATGAGGTGGGCGCAGTGGATTCCATCATCGATATCACGGGAGCCGCCATCTGCCTGGAAATGCTCCGGGTGGACGCCGTTTTCACCGGACCGGTGGAGCTGGGGTCCGGCACCGTAACCTGCCAGCACGGAACAATGCCCGTTCCTGCGCCGGCAACGGCTTTGCTGGCGAAACATTTCCGGGCCACCCTGAATGGAACCGCCCATGAGGCCACTACACCCACCGGAGCCGCCTACATTGCCGCCCTGGCGCAGCCCGTCCCCTCTCCGCTGGCAGGCCGGATTACCGCAACCGGCTATGGGATAGGCCACCGCCAGGGACTGCCCATACCGAATATTCTCCGGGTGATGCTGGTAGAAACGGAAGAAGTGGAAACTTCCCCGGAACTGCTGACGGAGCTGTGCGCCAATATAGACGATATGACGCCGGAACAGACTGCCTACCTGGCGGAAAAGCTGATGGAGGCAGGCGCTCTGGATACCTGGCAGGAGTCCGTCTGCATGAAGAAAGGCCGTCTGGCGGTCAAGGTTTGCGCCCTGTGCCTACCGGAACAGACGGACCGCGTGCGGGAAGCCTTCTTCCTGCACAGCAGCACGCCGGGCATCAGGCAACATGGCACGCTCCGCCATCTTTTGCGCCGGGAAAGCGCTCCTGTCCCTACGCCCCATGGAACGGTTCATGTAAAAACTTCTTTTATGCACGACCGACCCCATCACCGGAAAGCGGAATTTGAAGATTGCAGAACCCTGGCGGAAAAGACCGGGTTGCCTCTGGCGCAATGCCAGCTGATGGGGCTTTTTCCCCACACCTTCCCATGACGACGACGCCACAGACTCCGTTTGAACGGCTGCGCGCCGTCCTTCTCCCCAGGGAGCGCCTTGCCGTCGCCTTGTCCGGGGGGCTGGACAGCAGTGTGCTGCTTGCCGCCGCCGTCCAAATCCTGGGAGCGGATCACTGCCTGGCCCTGACCGCGCAAACGCCCTACGTGATGGAGGAGGAAGTGCGGGACAGCACGGCGTTATGCCGCCGCCTGGGCGTCCGGCAGGAAAAACTGGCGTTTCCCATCCCGCCCGCCCTTGCGAATAATCCGCCCCTGCGCTGCTATCTGTGCAAGCACGCCCTGTTTTCCTCCCTGGCAGACAAAGCGGCGGAGCTGGGGTTCCCTCTGCTGGCGGACGGCTCCAATCTTGACGACCTGGACGACTACCGGCCCGGACGCAGAGCTTTGCAGGAACTCGGCATTCCGAGTCCCTTTCTGGAAGCTGCCATGAACAAGGCGGATATCCGCCGTCTGGCCTGCTGGCTGGGCCTTCCGGAATCAGTCAGCGGCAAACCGGCCTACGCATGCCTGCTGACCCGGCTGGAACACAACCGTCCCGTAACGGAAGCCCTGCTGAGACGCGTGGACGCAGCGGAATCTTTCCTGAGGACCCTGGGGCTGAAAGGCTGCCGCGTCCGCGTCCACGGAGACAGCCTGGCCCGCATTGAATTGCCGGAAAAGGAAGGCGACCTGTTCTGGAACAGGAAACTTGCCGCCACCGTGGCGCGCCGACTGCGGGAACTGGGTTTCCGCCACATCACCCTGGATATGGAAGGATATTCCAGAGGGAGCATGAACGAACCATCATGAATGACATTACCGCCATCCTGCACCAGTTTGAGGAAGGTCGCCTTTCCACGGAGGAAGCGGCGGAAAAAATCCGGGCCGCCACCGCTCCCGCCTCTTCCCACACGGATATTGATTACAACCGCCTGGAACGTACCGGATGCCCGGAAGTCATTTACGGCGCAGGAAAAACGCCGGAGCAAATTGAAGAGATAGCCCGCAGTCTGCTTGCCGCCGGACAAAATGTTCTGGCTACGCGCCTGAGCGGGGAAGCTCTGGACTACCTGGCCCGCGCCTTTCCGGCGGCGGACATGCACCCGGCAGCCCGTCTCATGCGCATTGCTCCGAATCCCGTCCCGCGGACGAAGGGTTTCGTCGGCATCGTCAGCGCGGGGACCTCGGACCAATCCGTAGCGGAGGAAGCCGCCCTGACGGCGGAATTTCTGGGCAGCCGAGTAGTCCGGTACCGGGACTGCGGCGTAGCCGGCCTGCACCGCCTGGTCTCCCATCTGGATTCCATTCGCCAAGCTACCGCGCTGGTGGCCGTGGCGGGCATGGAAGGAGCACTTCCCAGCGTGCTGGCAGGCCTGGTAAAGGCCCCCGTGATCGCCGTGCCTACGAGCGTGGGCTATGGAGCCAATTTCCGCGGGGTGACCACCCTGCTCGCCATGATGAATTCCTGCGCCAACGGAGTTTCCGTCGTCAACATAGACAACGGTTTCGGGGCCGGATTCAACGCCCACCTGATCAACAGCCTGGCGTCCAGGCCCTGCTGAGGGGCGCCTCTCCATGACGAAACCTCCGGCATCCGTCATGGACAGATCCGCCGAATGGGCGTTAAATGTTCCGGAAACACCCCTTTCCCTCCCTCGTCATGACCAAATTTCCCCTGTTTCGTACCTTTTCCTGCTCCCTGCTTGCCCTGGCTTCCCAGGCGCTCGGGTGGCAGCCCTCCGGAGAATCCGTCCCCGCCGTCCCTCAGGAATTCCGCGCGGCATGGATATCCACCGTTCATAACATTGACTGGCCCTCCCGTTCCGGCCTCCCCGGAGCAGCCCAGCGCGCGGAGCTGTTGAACATTCTGAATACCTGCGCCCAGTTAAAGCTGAACGCCGTGTTTCTCCAGGTGCGCCCGAATGCCGACGCCCTGTACCGCTCTTCTCTGGAGCCATGGAGCCAGTGGCTCTCCGGCCCGGGAGTCAATCCGGGGTATGACCCTCTGGCCTTCGCCATTCAGGAGGCTCACCGCCGCGGCATTGAATTGCACGCCTGGTTCAACCCCTTCCGGGCGAAGGCCAACGTCAAGCATGCCGTAGGCCGCAACCATGTTTCCCTCATGCGCCCCGATTTGATGAAACGAACCGGCTCCGTGCTGCTGATGAACCCCAGCGCTTCCGCCTCCCGCGACCACGCGCTGAAAGTTATCATGGACGTCGTGCGCCGCTACGACATTGACGGGGTGCATCTGGACGACTATTTCTACCCCTACCCCACTCCCGGCCGGGCGTGGTCTCCCGCCGCCTTTGGAGACGGGAAATCTCCCTCCCAGCGCCGGAGCTATATCGACGACTTCGTACAGGACATGTACAAATCCGTCAAATCTTCCAAACCCTGGGTGCGGGTGGGCGTCAGCCCGTTCGGCATCTGGAGGCCGGGCGTTCCCGGCGGCATTGAAGCGGGAGTGGACGCCTACGAACACCTGGCCTGCGACGCCCGCAAGTGGCTTTCCCGCGGATGGGTGGATTACCTGGCCCCCCAGCTTTACTGGCGCTGCAGCCCAGCCAAGCAGAGCTTCCCCGCATTGATGCAATGGTGGGCTGCCCAGAACTCCAGACGCCCGGTGTGGCCCGGCATTGCCACGGCACGCATCATGAGCAGCGAAGACCCGGGCCGCCCTGCGTCTGAAATAGCGGCTCAGGTCAACTATTCCCGCAGCCTTGCCAGAACCGCCCCCGGGCAATGCTTCTGGAGCATCAAATCCATCATGCGGAATGCAGGAGGCATCCAGAAATACCTGAACAGATTGTATCCCTCCATGGCTGTTCCGCCCGCCATGCCCTGGTGCGGAACCGGCACGCCCGGACAACCGCAGAATTTTTACGTGGCGGACAACGGGTCCACCGTAACCCTCTCCTGGCAGCCGTCCGGCAATCCCTCCCGGAAATGGGCCGTTCAGGCGCGCTACGGCAGCCGGTGGGCCACGCGCATCCTCCTTCCGGGCAGCCAGACCCGCGTAACCCTGCCCAAATCTTTCCTGGGAGATGCGGGGTCTGTCGCCATCAGGGGCGTCAGCGCCTACGGGGCCCAGGGGCCGGCATCGGCCGTCAAGAGGTAGAAAAGCTTTTCCCCGGCCGCCACCCAGGGAGCATAATAAAACACCCGGGGTTCCAGTTTTTTTGAACAACTCCAAAACAACCCATGTCCAAACTCCCATGGATTCCCGTGGCGCGGACATGAACAGAAGACGTTTTATTGTTCTTTCCTCATTGGCGGCGCTGGGAACAATCAGCCAGGCCCGGGCAGCAGGGCCATTCCTACATTCACAACGCAAGATGACTAAAAAGCAAAATCCCTCCACGATCGGTTATGCCGACGGCAAATATGTGTTACCTCCCCTTCCGTACGCCTACGACGCGCTTGAACCCATGCTGGATGAAAAGACCGTGCGCATCCACCACGACAAGCATCATGCGGCCTATGTCGCCGGCGCCAATGCCGCGGCTGAAAAGCTCCGTGAAATTGCGGACGGGAAGCTGGAAGCTTCCGCCACCACCAACTGGGTGCGCAACTTGTCCTTCAATGTTTCCGGCCATGTTCTCCATACCATTTACTGGACCAACATGACGCCTGATCCCAAAAAAGAGCCGCAAGGTCCTCTGGCAGATGCCATCAAGGAAAAATTCGGTTCTCTGGAAGCCATGATGAAGGAATTCAAGGCGGCCTCCCAGGGCGTGGAAGGTTCCGGCTGGGGCATTCTGGGCGTGGACCCCGTCAGCAAGACGCTGGTAATCTGCGGGGCGGAAAAACATCAGAATCTGGAAATTCCCGGCCTTGTCCCCATTCTCGTCTGCGACGTTTGGGAACACGCTTATTATCTGAAGCACCAGAACCTCCGGGCGGACTATATTGAAGACTTCTGCCGCCTGATCAACTGGGACGATGTGGAACGCCGCTACCAGGAAGCCATGGCTTCCTGACCGTTCTTTGCAAAGGTTGATTTTCTTACCCCTGACGGCACGGGCTTCCTTCAGCCCGTGCCGTTTTTTGATATACCTGCATCTCGCTCTTGCATCCGGCGCGGCAATAGGGCATACTGCCGCAGACTAATTATCATTTTCACACGTATGAAAAAAGTTTTCGTCTCCGGTTGCTATGATATTGTCCACGCTGGCCATATCCAGTTTTTTGAAGAAGCCCGTGCTCTGGGCGACTTTCTGATCGTCTCTTTTGCTTCGGAACCCGTGCTGTGGCACCACAAGCAGCGCAAGCCGTCCATTCCGGACGAACACAAAAAAGTTCTGCTGGAAAGCCTGCGCATGGTTGACAAGGTTATTCTGGGTACCGGCATGAAGAAAGGCCTGGATTTTGAAGAGGAATTTCTTCAGGAAAAACCGGACATTCTGGCCGTCACGGAAGATGACCTTTACAGCGATATCAAGAAAGAGCTGTGCGCCCGCGTCGGAGCCGATTATGTGGTGCTTCCCAAAACGCCCCCCAAATTCACTCCCGTTTCCACCACCATGCTGGTGAACCGCATTAAGGCCCCGTCCTCCGTACCTCTTCGCGTGGACTTCGCCGGGGGATGGCTGGATGTGCCCCGCTACTCCAGAAAAGGTTCCTATGTGGTCAACTGCGCCATCACCCCCATGGTTTCCCTCTGCGAATGGCCGTATGAAAAACGTTCCGGGCTGGGAGGCAGCGGCGCGTGGGCCATGTTGGAAGGGCGCGATCCGGTCGCTTCCGAACTCGCTCTGGGCGTCGGCTGGCAGGATCCCGCCGTCATCGCGGAAACGGGGTTGTGCGTATGGCGCTCCGGCAGTTCTCCGGTGCTGGACGTCAAAGGCACGGGCGACTTCCTGGAAGGCAGAATGGCTATTCTATACACGGGCGAGGAACACGACACTCCAAAAATGGCGGATGAACAACGGGACTACGTACGCATCTCCCAATCCTCCCTCATTGCCCGCACCGGAGTGCTGGAACGCAACATCAATACCCTGGCGGCAGGCGTAGCCCTGTATTACAGCGTACAGCTTGACGAAGGAATGCGGCCCCTGCCGGATATTCCCAACGCCCTTGCAAAAAAATACCTGGGGGGCGGCTACGGAGGATATGCCCTGTACCTTTTCCCCTGCCGGGATGATCGCGATCAGGCTGTCAAGGACAACCCGGCAATGAAAAAGGTGGAGCCTTATTGCCGCCAGCTGTTCAAGTAGACTCCCTCTTCCATGTCCCTGATGCGGAACAGCCTGGTTGCCTCCAGCGCTATCTTTGCCTGTCGCCTGACAGGCATGGTCAGGGAAGTTGTGTACACCTCCCTGTTCGGGGCTACCGGGGCCCTGGACGCCTTTTACACGGCTTTCCGCATCCCTAACCTGTTAAGGGACCTGTTTGCGGAAGGAGCTCTCTCCCAATCCTATACCAGCGTAGCCTCCAAAACGAGGGAGGCGCAGGGCGATGCGGCCGCGTGGGAACTGACCAACAAGGTGGCAACCCAGCTTTCCACCCTGATGATCGCTATTGTAACCCTGGGGATTCTGTTTGCGGGGCCCGTCATGGAAGCCCTTTACAGCGGGGATCACTCTCCGGCGGAGCAATTGTTCGCCACGGACCTGAGCCGCCTCATGTGGCCTTTCATCGGCTTCGCCTCCCTGTCCGCCCTCATCATGGGAGCGCTGAACATAGTGGGAGTTTTCGGATTGCCCATGCTGGCCTCCGCCGCTTTCAACGTTACTTCCGTCCTGTTCGGCCTGCTGATCGGATATTTCATTGATCCATCCTTCGGCCCCAAAGCTTTGTATGGTTTTGCCTGCGGCGTTACCATCGGGGGCATGGCCCAGATTGCCGTGCAGCTTCCCAAACTCAGAAAAACCGGCTTCCGCTGGAAACCCAATTTCCGCTGGGACGATCCCCGCATGCGCAAAATCTGGGGGCTGATGCTTCCCTCCGTGCTGGCTTCAGGCGTGACGCAATTCACCATCTTCATCAATACGGGGTTCGCTCTGGATCTCCAAAAAGGCTCCGTCACCGCCCTGACCACGGCGTTCCGCCTCTGGCAGCTTCCCGTGGGGCTCTTCGGAGTAGCGACGGGCATGGTGGTGCTGCCCGCCGTTTCCCGCATGATGGTGGGAGACGGGAGAAAGGAAGTGGCCGTCCACATCGCCAAGGGGTTGCGGCTGGTGGCATTCTTTGCGGTACCCGCTTTTCTCATCCTCTCCATCCTGGGAACGGAATTCGTCTCCGCCGTGTACCAGTGGGGGCGCTTTAACCAGGAGGCCGTGCGCTACACGGGGGAAGTGCTGGGGGCCTATTCCCTGGGCCTGCTGGGCTATGCCGGAACCAAGGTGGTGCAGCCCGTCTTCCTGGCTCTTGAAAAACGCTGGGTTCCTCTGATCGCCGCCGCCGCGGCTCTGGCCATCAGCATCGGCCTCAACTACTGTTTTGTCTATATCCTGCATAAAAACGCGGCGTGGCTGGCGCTGACCACCTCCGTAGTCACTACCTTCAATTTTCTCTTTTACTTCCTTTACCTGCGCCGCCAGCTGGGCGGCGCAGACGGACGGACGCTGCTTTCCGGGCTGTCCAGAATCATGGCGGCGGGAATATTGCTGGGTGCGGTGTGCTGGGCAGGCAAGACATGGTTCCTCCAGGGCTTCCTGAACTGGCCCTTCCCGGCCAGAGTGCTGGGGATATCCCTGGTCTGCGGCTGTGCCGGCATCGTTTATCTGGCGGCCGCTTTCCTGCTGAAAACGCCGGAGCTGGAAGCGGTGCGCGCCAAACTCCTGAAACGCTGACGGGAAAATTCCCTTCTACAAAGGGAGAAACGCCCTCCGCAAGAAAAAGAATGGCCGCCGCAAGCATTCTCCTTGCCAGGGGTGCGCTCAGTGAGTAAAGTTTTTCCGCTTATGCGGAGAATAGCCTGTTTTCCGCCAGGGCATCAAAATTTACGACTGCACCACAACAATGGACATGATTTCCCCCAGCATTGCGGCATTGACCCCTTCCCTGACCCTCAAGGTGACCAACCGGGCCAAGGCTATGAAAGCCTCCGGTGAAGAAGTTTACGGTTTGGCAGGCGGTGAACCTGAAATGGACACCCCGGAAAACATCAAACAGGCAGCCATCGAGGCCCTGAACAACGGAGCCACCAAATATACGCCTTCCGCCGGTCTGCCCGCACTCCGCCAGGCCATTGCTGAAAAGCTCAAGAGGGAAAACAACCTGGAATACGATTTCACCCAGATCACTGTGGGAGCCGGCGCCAAGCATGCCTGTTTCAACGCCATCATGGCGACCGTATCCGAGGGAGACGAAGTCATCATCCCCGCACCGTACTGGGTCAGCTATCCGGAAATGGTCCGCATGTGCGGCGGCATTCCCGTCATCGTGGAAACTACGGCGGAAAACGGATGGAAGCTTACCGCCGAACAATTTGAGGAAGCCATGACCCCCCGCACCAAAATGGTCATCCTCACTACCCCGAACAATCCGACCGGAGCCGTTTATTCCGAAGAAGAACTGCGCGCCCTGGGAGAAGTGGCCCTGAGCGAAGACATCCTCATCCTGGCTGATGAAATTTACGAACACCTCGTATATGGAGACACCAAGCACGTCAGCATCGCCTCCCTCAGTCCGGAACTGTACGACCTGACCATCACCATCAACGGCTTTTCCAAGGGCTACGCCATGACCGGCTGGCGCCTGGGCTACTCCGCAGCTCCGGCCGCCATTGCCAAGGCCATCCAGATGATTCAGGACCACACTACGTCCAACGTCTGCACCTTCGCCCAGTATGGCGGTATTGAGGCCCTTACGGGAGACCAGAGTTTCATCAGCGACATGCGCGACGAATACGACATGCGACGCCAATACGTTTACTCCCGCCTCAGCGCCATCCCGAATATCAGCGTTGTGGAACCGCAGGGCGCTTTCTATTTCTTTGTGGACACGAGCAGGCTGGGGCTCACCTCCCTGAACCTGTGCGACAAGCTTCTGGAACGCTACAAGGTCGCGGCCGTCCCCGGCATCGCCTTCGGCAATGACAAGGCCATCCGCATCAGCTACTGCACCACGCTGGACATTCTGAAGGAAGCGCTGGACCGTTTTGAAGAATTCTGCAAGGCGCATTAAAAAACGTTGATCGTCATCAAAAGGCGTTCCGCTTGACGTGGAACGCCTTTTTATTCTTCTGGACTTCCCGCCTGCAGCAAATCTGCGTCAAGGAAATGCACGCCATGCCTCGCAACCGGATTGCCCTGCACGAAAAGACATGATTAAATAAATTCCATATGAATACTCCCGTTCTCAACGACAACCTGCGCGCCGCCACGGAAGCCCTTTGCAACCTGCTCGCCAAGGAAGACAAAGTTGTGGCCTCCAAGGCAAAAATAGGTCTCTTTTTCCAGAATCCTGAAGCAACCAAGCTTTTTGAAGAAGTCAACGCTTACGGCGAAGAACTGCGCAACAAGCACCTGGCCGGGATGCCTCCTACCGAAGAGGAAATTTCCAAGTTCGACGCCCTGCGTGAAAACGTCATCAAAAATGATGCGGCCCGCGGCTTCCTGGAAGCGCGCCAGACCATTGACGAACTTCTGAACACCATCAATCATTATCTGGGCATGTCCATTGACCTGGGCCGCGCCCCCACTCCAGAAGAAATAGAGGAAGCCCGCCAGCGCGCCATGAGCGCCCAGTCCTCCTGCTCCTGCGGCGGCCAGTGCGACAAGGAAAATTGTGATTGCGACGGCAAGTGCGACCACGACCACAAGGACGGCGGTTGCGGCTGCGGCAACCATTAAAACAATCTTTCAACTTTTGCCAAACGGCTTCACTCAACAAGTGAAGCCGTTTTTTCTTCCTGAAAACGCACGCAAAGATGTTGTCCTGCACGCCTGCAATTCCCTCCGGGAAACCGGGAGGAATACCGCGCCTCTTTATCGCTCACCGTATTTTTCCAAAGTTCCGATGCCTGCGCAGTACCGTCATGTTGCGTCTTCCCCTCCCCGCCCAAACAGGCAAGATGCTTGAATGGAATAGAAACCCGTGCTAGCCTCACCCTAAGGAATCATGACTTTTTCCAACCGTCCCGCTCCCCTCCCGTTCTTCAAAACGGATTTCCCACTGTTCCTGGCTCCAATGGCAGGAGTGACGGACCCTATATTCCGCACCATCTGCAAGGAACTGGGAGTGGATGTGATGGTGACGGAATTCGTCTCTGCGGAAGGCATTCTCCAGGCATGGGAGAGGAACCGCAGGTACGCAAAGATAGAAAATGCCCACCGCCCCATAGGCATCCAGCTCTTCGGGGCGGACGGAAACCACATGGGAGAGGCGGCCAGAATGATCCTTGACCATGAGAAGCCGGATTTTATCGACATCAACTTCGGCTGCCCGGTTCCCAAAGTGGTTGGCAAAAATGGAGGTTCTTCCCTCCTGAAAGATCTGCCCCTGCTGGCTTCCGTAGCCGGAAGCGTCGTGAAAGCCGTAGGAGAACGAATCCCCGTCACAGCCAAAATACGCATTGGCTGGGATTTCCAGAGCCTGTGCGCCATGGACGCGTGCCGCCTGCTGGAGAATGAGGGAATTTCCATGATTACCATTCACGGACGCACCCGCTCCCAGCAGTATTCGGGGACGGCCAACTGGGACATTATTGACGAATGCGCGCGGGCCATGTCCGTGCCGGTTATCGGGAACGGGGATATTTCCACCCCGCAGGCAGTAGCGTATGTAAAAGAGAATACGGCCGTCAGCGGCGTCATGATTGGTCGTGCGGCCATGGAAAACCCATGGATTTTCGGAGACGCCAAGTATTATCTGCTGCACGGGGCCATGCCGCCGGCCAGAGCCCCGCAGGAAAAGACAAACCTGATTTTGCGGCATGCCCGGATGGCCCTGGAGTCCCGCCATTATGGGGACGAACTTCACACCATGCGCCATATGAGGTCACGAATCCTGACTTATACGAAGGGATTTCCCGGCGCCAAGGAAATGCGCTCCCGCCTGGTGCGCGTATCCAGCATGTCGGAACTGGAAGACCTGCTTTCCAACCTTCCCGGCCAGAAGCCCTGAAAACAGGGAAAATCCCTCCTTCCGGGAGATTCCGCAGGTTCGGGAAACGGCGGAGAGGGAAAGAGTTTTTTTCCTCCTCCGCACACGCCTGAAAAAAAATGCCATTTTGAGGGAAGCTAAGTTGACTTTACGTTCCGAACCTGTCAGAAATAGGGGAGTATCCTGCCGCTCCATTTCGGCAGACTTTCAACAATAGCATCCAGAGATCGACGTGTACTCCAACGAATCATATCTCATCGAACTTCTTACGCAGGCCGGATATCTGAATGAAGAAATTCTTCAGTACGCGCGCAGTCAAAAATCTCCCACCCAGGACCTGGTCGATTTTCTGATTCAGGCCAATTATCTTACGGAAGACGTCATCGCCCAGGTGGCGGCGTCCAACTCCCTTCTCCCCGTTGTAGACCTGGGCGCCATGCACATTCCCCAGGAGGTGCGCGAACTCATCACGCCGGAACTTGCCAGACGTTTCCGGGCCATTCCCATTTCCGACGACGGTTTTTCCATCAACATAGCCATTGACGATCCCCTGAATCTGGAGACGATGGACAGCCTGCCCCAGCTGATGGGACGGGACGTGATTTTCAGCGTCGCCACCCGCAGCGCGGTAGAAAGCCGGTTAAATGAATTTTACCGGGATCTGAGCGTTCCGGAAGAAACCGACGGACTGGAAGGGGAGGACGCTCCCATTATCCGGCTGGTGCAGCAAATGCTGACGGACGCTTTCAAGATGAGGGCCTCCGATATTCACATTGAACCCATGGAAAACAGGCTCCGCATCCGCTACCGCGTGGACGGCAAGCTGGTGGAGGTTGCCACGCATCCCAAAAAACTGCTCAGCCCCATCATCGCGCGCCTCAAGGTAATGAGCACCACCATGAGCATTGCGGAAAAACGCATGCCCCAGGACGGACGCATCCAGATGAGCATCGGCGGCAAGCAAATCGACCTCCGTGTTTCCTCCGTCCCCAGCAACCACGGGGAAAGCATCGTCATGCGTATTCTGGATAAATCCGCCCTGGTGCTGGGCCTTCCCCAGCTCGGATTTTTCTCGGATGATGAAGCCGTGTTCGACCGCCTCATCACCCTGCCGGACGGCATTATCCTGGTAACGGGGCCTACCGGCTCCGGTAAGACCACGACCCTCTACGCGTGCCTGAACCACATCAACCGCCCGGATAAAAAAATCATCACGGTGGAAGATCCTGTGGAATATGAACTCTCCGGCATCAACCAGGTCATGGTGAAAGCGGATATCGGCATGACCTTCGCCGCCGCCCTGCGCGCCATGCTCCGCCAGGCTCCCAACATCATTATGATTGGGGAAATTCGAGACATGGAAACAGCCAGTATCGCCATCAACGCCTCCCTGACGGGGCACCTCGTATTCTCCACCCTTCACACCAATGATGCTCCCAGCGCCGTGGCCCGTCTGGCAGACATCGGCATCAAACGCTTCCTGATCGCCTCCTCCGTCCGCGCCATCATGGCCCAGCGTCTCGTCCGCAAGCTGTGTGACCGCTGCAAGGTGGACGGCGCTCTGACGGAAAAGCAGGCGCATACGCTGAACATTGATATGTCCCGTCTTGCCCAGGGCCAAATCAAGGCGCCCCACGGCTGCGACTTTTGCCGCGGCGGCGGATTCAAGGGACGAATGGGCCTGTTTGAAATTTTCGAAATCGACGACGAGGTGCGCCGCATGATTAACGAGAACCTGACTTCCCCCCAGCTGCGCCAGCGCGCCCGGGAACTGGGCATGAGAACCTTGAGAGAAGACGGCGTACGCAAAGTGCTGGCCGGGCTTACTTCTCCGGAAGAAGTGCTGAACGTCACCATGGGAGACGCCAACTGATTTTTCCCCGCTATTCATTCTGCTTATTATGGACACCAACCTCACACTGGAACTTTTTATCGGCCGGGGAATGATCGACAAATCCCTGGCAAAGGACATCAAGGAGGAAATGACCGCCTCCGGCAAGGAACTGCCGGAAGTGCTTGCGGACTTCGGCATTATCGGCAGCAAGGACGACATCTGGCAGATGATCGCCAGCGACCTGGGCACGGAATTTATTACACTGGACAACTTCCAGCCTGACCCGAATGTGCAGAACATGATGCCGGCCACGCTCGTGCGCCTGCACGGGGCGCTCCCTGTCCGGCACGGCCCGGAAGGCCTGTACGTCTGCCTGGTGGATCCCCTGAATCCCCAGACGGTAGAAGACCTGCGCTTCGCCCTCGGCCAGGACATCCATGTTCTGGTAGCGCCGGATTACCAGATTTCCGACCGTATCAATGAACTCTATGGAGGCGAATCCGCCGCCATGTCCGACCTGATGCAGGAACTAAACAACATGCAGGTCAACAATGAGACGGAAGATTCCGCTGCCGCTCCCGTCATCCGCTTTGTGGACCTCGTCATTACGCAGGCCATCAAGGAGAAGGCCTCCGACATTCACTTTGAACCCTTTGAGAAGGAATTCAAAATCCGCTACCGTGTGGACGGCGCCCTGTATGAAATGCAGCCGCCCCCCGTTCACCTGTCTGTGCCGGTCATTTCCCGCGTCAAGGTCATGGCGAACATGAACATTGCGGAACGTCGCATTCCGCAGGACGGCCGCATCGTCAAGCAGATAGGGGACCGTTCCGTGGACATGCGCGTTTCTTCCCTCCCCACTCAGTACGGAGAATCCGTAGTGCTCCGCGTCCTGGACCGTTCTTCCGTCAACCTGAACATGGACAATCTGGGGCTTCCCTCGCATATCCACGAGTATATTCTGGACACAGTCCACAAACCCAACGGCATTTTCATCGTTACCGGCCCCACCGGCGCCGGCAAGACAACCACGCTGTATGCCGCCCTGCGTGAAATCAATACCATTGATTCCAAGGTTCTGACGGCGGAAGACCCCGTTGAATACGACATTGACGGCATCATCCAGATTCCCATCAATGAAGCCATCGGCCTGGACTTCCCAATGGTGCTGCGCGCCTTCCTGCGACAGGACCCGGACCGTATTCTGGTGGGGGAAATGCGAGACATGGCAACAGCTCAAATCGCCATCCAGGCATCCCTGACGGGGCACCTGGTTCTCTCCACCCTGCATACGAACGACTCTGCCGGAGCCATTACGCGACTGGTGGACATGGGGTGCGAACCTTTCCTGGTGGCCGCCTCCCTGGAAGGGGTGCTTGCCCAGCGCCTGGTGCGCACCATCTGTCCGGACTGCCGCACGCCGTATGAACCCTCATCCACCATCCTCTCCCAGCTTGGCGTATCTCCCTATGAATTGGGGGACAAGCACTTTTTCACGGGCCGCGGCTGTGATAAATGCTCCAATTCCGGCTACAGGGGCCGCAAGGGAATTTATGAGCTTCTGGATATTAACGACACCCTGCGTGACATGATTACGGATCGCGCTCCTTCCGTGGTGCTAAAACAGAAAGCCATTGAAATGGGTATGTCCACGCTGCGGGAAGACGGGCTGAGAAATATTTATGACGGCAACACTACTATTGAAGAAGTGCTGAAATATACTTAATGGACAACCGGCGCCATTGCTTCCCCCCTTATTTCAACCACCAAGAAAAAACACTTAAAACATAATATATATGCCTAAATATCAATATACAGCACTTGACCATAAAGGCGACCAGAAAACAGGCGCCCTGGAGGCCAATTCCGAAGCGGAGGCCATGGAAGCCATCCGGGCGCATGGCCTGTACCCCACCCAGATCGTAGAAGCGGGCAAGGGCAAAATTCAGCAGACGCCTGCCGCCAAGAAAAAGGCCAAGGGGGCCAAGAAGCAAAAGGGCAAGCTGGGAGGCAAAATCAAAGCCAAGGCTCTGATGATTTTCACCCGCCAGCTTGCTACGCTGATTGACGCAGGGCTTCCCCTGCTCCAGAGTCTGAACGTGCTGGCCAAACAGGAGGCAAACCCCAACCTGCGCGTAACCATCGAAGCTCTGGGAGATTCCGTTCAAGGCGGCTCCACCTTCTCGGAAGCCCTGGCCCAACACCCCAGAATTTTTGACCGTCTGTTTGTCAACATGGTTAAGGCAGGGGAACTGGGCGGCGTGCTGGAAGTCGTGCTGAACCGTCTGGCGGAATACCAGGAAAAGGCTCAAAAACTGAAAAGCAAGGTGATCTCCGCCATGGTGTACCCCTCCATCGTCCTGTTCATCGCCGTAGGCATTGTGATCTTCCTGATGCTGGTCATCGTGCCCAAATTCAAGGCGATGTTCGCAGAGCAGAATCAGGAGCTTCCCGGTATTTCCGAGTTTGTGTTCGGCATCAGCGACTGGTTCATGGCCGCTCCCTTCTTCGTACCCAATGCCGTCATTCTGGCCGCTGTAGTCGCCATCCTGTACGCTGTCTTCACGGCCATGAGCAAGACGCCCAACGGACGCCGCAAGATTGACTCCGCACTGCTGACAATGCCGGTCATCGGCAATGTCCAGAGCAAAAGCGCCATCGCCCGCTTTGCCCGAACCTTCGGCACGCTGGTGACTTCCGGCGTTCCCATCCTCCAGGCGCTTACCATCACGAAGGACACCGCCGGCAACATGATCGTGGGAGACGCCATCGGCCTCATCCATGACTCCGTCAAAGAAGGCGAATCCGTAGTGACGCCCATGTCCTCCTCCAAGCTTTTCCCGCCCATGGTGATCTCCATGGTGGACGTGGGGGAAGAAACAGGCCAACTGCCGGACATGCTCCTGAAAATCGCGGATGTGTATGACGATGAAGTGGACAATGCCGTGGGAGCCATGACCTCCATGCTGGAACCCATCATGATCGTATTCCTGGCCGTGGTCGTGGGCGGCATTGTGTTCGCCATGTTCCTGCCCCTCCTGCAGGTTATTGAAAAGATGGGGTAACCCGCTCAAGCAGAAGCAGATGAAAAATCACTCCGCATACTGCAGGCTCCGGGAGGCAAAGGGGTTCACCCTCATGGAAATCCTGGTGGTGATGGTGATCATCGTGGTGCTGGCCACGCTGACCATCTCCATTTACACCTGGCTGGAAACCAGAAAGAATGAACAGGCTACGGAATCCATTGTCCGCAAAATTGAAATGGGGCTGGAGAGCTACCACAGCGACCATGACCGCTATCCCTACGGCACGGAAGCTCCCTTCAACAATCACGGCGTAGCCGTGGCCGACGGGGAGGAATACAGCTCCAATGTAGTTTACATGGCCCTGTTCGGCGACCATAAGAATGAGGGTGTCCCTGCCAGGGATACAACCATTTACAATGACGAGCTGAATCCCTCTACGCAGCCCAAAAGCAATCCGACTGTCCGGGAGGTCCATGTGAAAGGCAAGGACGGCAGACCGGTTACCCTTTATATTCTGGCGGATCCATGGGGTTCTCCCTACCGTTACCGCCTGGGCAGCGAACAGTCCATCCCCACCAGAACTGACAAGGCCAGAAACCTGAAAATGGGCAACGGCCTGAATCCGGATTATGATTTCTGGTCTTTTGGAAAAGACGGGGATAGTGATTTGAAAGACCCGCACGCCCCTGAAAACGAAGATGACATCGGCAACCTGCCGAAATTCTGACTTTACCGGTATTTTGCCGCTCACGGCTTCCTTCTCCGGCAGCCTTCCTCCGCCAAAAGGCGGAGGAAGGCTTTGTGCATGCTAGGACTATTTTCTGGTATCCGTACAGCCTCTCAAGTATGATTCGGGCACTGATATGAAACGCATTTCCCTGATCATTCCCTGCCTGAATGAAGAAGAAGCCATTCCGGTGTTCAAGCAAGAAGTAGACCGGGTTTTCAAGGAACGCCTGGAGGGCTATTCCCCGGAACTTATCTTCGTGGACGACGGTTCCACGGACCGTTCCCTTGAAATAATTAAGAAACTGGCGGAATATTCCCCTGAGGTAAAATTCATTTCCTTCTCCCGCAATTTCGGAAAGGAAGCCGCCATCTATGCGGGCCTGGAAGCGGCCACAGGGGATTATGCCGCCGTCATGGATGTGGATCTCCAGGATCCTCCCTCCCTGCTCCCGGATATGGTGAAAGCCATTGAAGAGGAAGGGTACGACTGTGCGGGGACGCGACGCGTCACCCGGCAGGGGGAACCGCCGTTGCGGTCCTTTTTCGCCCGTGCCTTTTACAAGACCATTCACCAGATATCGGATACCCGCATCGTAGATGGAGCCCGGGACTACAAGCTGATGACCCGTCCCGTACTGGAAGCCCTGCTTTCCCTGAAGGAGTACAACCGGTTTTCCAAAGGGCTGTACGAATGGGTGGGGTTCCGGACCAAATGGTTTGAATATGAAAATGTGGAACGTGTGGCAGGACAAACCAAGTGGTCTTTCTTCAAGCTGTTCCTGTATTCCATTGAAGGCATTGTGGCTTTTTCCACCGCCCCCCTGGCGCTGGCCTCCATCATGGGGGTGCTTCTTTCCTTCATCTCATTCCTTTCCATCATTATCTTGACGGTCCGCGAATTAATCTGGCCCCATTCCGCCTACGGCTGGACTTCCCTGGTATGCGTCTTCTGCATGATGGGCGGCATCGTGCTGCTGTGCCTGGGCATTCTGGGCCAGTACCTGGCCAAGACTTATACGGAAGTTAAAAAGCGCCCTATTTACATCGCCAAGGAACGTTCCATCAAGCCTTTTAACTGACCTTGCCCATGGACACAGAACCGGACTTCAGCATCATTACGCCCAGCTATAATTACGCCCGCTACGTGCGGGAATGCATAGAGAGCGTCCATAACCAGAAAGGAGCCACATTTGAACACATCATCCAGGATGCAGGCTCCACGGACGGCACCCTGGATATCCTGCATTCCTATCCTCACCTGAAACTGCATGTGGAGAAGGATTCCGGCATGTCAGAAGGCATTAACCGCGGCTTCCGCAAAGCGCGCGGGAAATGGGTAATGTGGCTGAATACGGATGACCGGCTGCTGCCGGGAGCTCTGGCGGCGGTCAAGGCCTTTGCGGATTCCCGCCCGGATGCGGATATCGTGCACGGAGCATGGAATTTCATCGGGCCGGACGGAGATATCCAACGCGCCATGAAAGCCCTGCCCTACAGCCTGAACATGCACATCTGGTACGGAACCTATCTGGCCTCCACGGCATTGTTCCTGCGCCGGAGCACTACTATTGAAGAGGGGTTTCTGCTGGACGAGCGTTTCCACTATGACATGGACGGGGAATATTACGCGCGCCTGGGCCGTGCCGGAAAGAAATTCGTGCATTACAACAGGCTGCTGGCGGATTTCCGCTGGCATGGCGACAATCTGAGCGCCCCCAACATCGAACGCCGGGACATGGACGCGGAATTAAAGCGCCAGAAGCAGCACGGGGAGGATGCCGCCATCAAGCGCATTTACGGCTATTCCTTTTCCAAGCACAGCTGCAACAATATCATGGACGGCTTCATGCGCGAGGCCTACCGCATGAAAAAGGCCTTCCTTTATCTCACCACTCCTTGGGAAAAGTAATCCGTTCTTTTCTGCTTTTCCCTGCAAAACCGCTGTATTCCCTCTTCATCATCCCATAGGAGGCACAGTTCCGACACGACCAAGGCCGCAACTGCGACAACAGCTGCGGCCTACAATGAACCGGACGGGAAAAAGGCGGCCTTCGCTTAATTAAGGCCGTCAAACAATTCTTCTTCCCGGAAAAATCTTGCCAGCTCTACAGCGGCGGATTCACGGCTGTCGGACGCATGGCAGATGTTCATCATGCTGTCTGTTCCGTAATCGCCGCGGATTGTGCCTTTCTCCGCCTTCTGGGAGTTGGTGGGCCCCAGCAGTTCGCGCACGCGCACAATAACGCCGGGCCCCTTCAGGGCGATGGCGATGACCGGAGAACTGGTCATGAAATCAAGCAGCTTCGGGAAAAGCGGTTCTCCGTTGATAACCAGGTCCAGAATGTGGGCGTAATGTTCCCGGAGAACCGGTTCGTCAAGCTGAATCATCTTTATGCCGCGCAGGCGAAACCCTTCGGACAAAAAACGTTTCAGAATGGTGCCGGAAAGGTTTTTCCGCACACAGTCGGGCTTCAGCAGAATCAGCGTTGTTTCTTCTTGAGTGTCTGGCATAAACTTAGCGAAGTTTCAGGATGAAGTGAGGGAATTACACCTTAATCCCCGTCAGGTCAAGGATAATTGCGCAACTGGTCTTTTCCGTCAGGAAAGGAATTCGTCACCAATTCCTCTTATAGGAATCGCACCGGTTCCGCCATCCGGCAAGCCAGCGCGCTTCTCCGCGGTCCGGGGGGCTGTTGTCCACGCGGCGCTGAAGCACCCTTTTGGCCGCTTCCGCGAATTCAACCGCCGCGGGCTGTCCGGGAGAAACAGGCCGCATTTCTTCCAGCACCTGCCTGAGCCCCCAGCCCCTCCCCCCGTACTGTTCCGCCGGATTGGTTCCTTCTCCCTTGAAATTCACGTAGTCAATCAGGGCGTACATGCCGTTGGGCGCCGCCGCCACGGCATAATAGCGGGCCGCCATCTCTTCCGGGCGGCGGGATTGGCTCTTGATACGCTCCAGAGCGGCCACAGACCTGGCAATAATGAAATCCGCCTGCATTTGCAGGGCCGCCGGACTGGACAACCACCGGCGCATTTGTTCAGGAAGACCGCCGCGAACATCCGCCGCTTCAAACTCATCCCTGGTCCGCCACGGAGCCGCACCGGAAAACCATTCCGGAACCCGGCCTCCCTTCCTGCGGCAGAAATGAATGAAAGAAGGGAAACTTTCCTCAAACCTTTCCGTGACTCCGGCTGGGAACCAGATGAAATGTCCGATGCCCAGGGAAGGAAACGCCTCTCCCCGGTTCCAGGAAACCAGCCCCTTTATTGTCCCGGCACATTCGTTTTGCCAGATTTTCCGCGCAATTTTTGCCTTCACTTCTGCCGTATCCGGCGCGGCCTGAACCCAGGAGGGCACGCAGCACGCAAGCATCAGGACGCAGCCTGCCGTTTTTCCATGCATGCAGATACTTTCCTTCCCCAACGCAGACAAGTCAAGCCGCTTCAAATTCCCGTGCCAAAGCCGGCATTTCATGCTACCCTCGCCGCACACGGCATGATTCTGGCGTTCAATAAACCTTACGGTGTTCTCTCCCAATTTACGAAGGAGGCTCCCCACCACCGGACACTGGCCGAATTCGGTTTTCCTCCCGGCGTGTATCCTGTCGGAAGGCTGGATGCGGATTCGGAAGGGCTGCTTCTTCTATCCGATGAGAAGGGCTTGGCGGACCGTCTCCTGAACCCCTCCGGCAGGCATCCCAGAACCTATTGGAGCCAGGTGGAAGGCACTCCTTCCGAAACGGACCTGCGCCCGCTGGAACTCGGTGGCCTCCGCATCCGCGGGCACTGCACGCTGCCTTGCCGGGCACGCCTCATGCGCAGGGAGCCTGACGTGCCGCCCCGCATCCCTCCCGTCCGCTACCGCGCCTCCATTCCCACTTCATGGCTGGAATTGACGCTGGTGGAAGGGAAAAACCGCCAGGTGCGGCGCATGACCGCCGCCATCGGCTTTCCCACGCTCCGGCTTCTGCGCGCCAGAATCGGAAATTTCTCCTTGTCGGGACTGAAACCCGGCTCATGGAAAGAGCTGGATTCCCGCGAACGGAGGCAGCTCATGCCGTAATATAGGCTTGATTCCGGGCAGAAGCCGCCCTTATATGTTTTTCCGCATCAGGATATCCACCTAGACCTTTTTACATGAAAGCCGAACTCGTCGAACAAGCCTCCAAAATCATTTCCGAGCCCCAGATGCTGATCAACGTGGTCTCCCGCCGCGTTGCCCAGCTTAATAATGGCCGCGCTCCGCTGGTACCCACCACGCCCCATATGGGCAACGCGAACATTGCCCTGACGGAGATCATTGAAGGCAAGCTCGTCTATCATGCGGAATCCGGCGACCTCCAGGAAGACAACCAATAACAATACATTCCCTTTATTGCCGTTCCGAACCGGAATTCCGTACGGAATCCTCTCTATCCAGCAAGGCCCCGGTCTCCCAGTCCGGGGCCTTTTCCTCCTTCTCCCCTTCGTGCCATGAGCTCCGACATTTCCACCAACAAAAAAGCCCGCCGGGATTACGAAATTCTGGACACCTACGAATGCGGCATGGAACTCAAGGGCACGGAAGTCAAGTCCATCCGCGCCGGCAAGGTGAACATTGCCGATTCCTTCGCCAGGGTGGAAAACGGCCAGATGCTCCTGTACGGCTGCGACATCCAGCCCTGGGAGACAGCAGGAGAATTCTTCCAGCACCAGGCGCGCCGCCCCCGCCGTCTTCTTCTCCATAAACGGGAAATCTTCAAACTGGAGCAGCAGACTTCCCAGAAAGGCTGCTCCCTGGTGGCTCTCAAGCTGTACTGGAAAAACGGCAAGGTGAAACTGGCTCTTGGCCTGGGCAAGGGCAAAACCCACCGCGACCAACGCTACGATTTGAAAGCCCGCGTGGAAATGCGCGAAGCCCAGCGGGAAGTGGCCCGCATCAACCGCCGGTAAGCCAAACGGCAACCATGCGGTTGCCGTCCGCCTCCTGCCGGAAGCTTTTTCTCTGCCCCTGCCATTTCTTGATAACCGGCATCCGCCCGGGACAAACGGCAGCGCCGCCAAAGGCGGGAAACCAGACACATTCCAGCACCCGGGGAAAAAACGGCCACAGCCGTCCGGAAATGCCCACAGAATTACAACTTCCAATCTACGGGCAATTCCACCTGGCCGCCCTTTTTATCATCATAACGGATGAAACCGTGCTCCGCACCGTACCAGTGCACATCCCTCGTCACCTTCACGTCAAAACAGCAATAACGGGCTATATCCATTAAAAGCTCCGTATTGCCCGTCTGCACGTATTCCGCCCACCATTTGAGAGCCTGGGTGCCCACGGCCGTTTTTGAAGAACCGATGGAGGCGGCCGCCACGGAATCCAGCTTGACGCGCACTCCCCCGCGCTGTTCGATGTCCTTGCACAAATCAAGGTTGTTCGTGATATCAATCATGTTCCACATCGTATAACGCTGCAACACGCCATAGTCGAAATGCTCGTGGTTGTAACCCACCACCAGGTCGGCCTGGGAAAGCTGCCGGATGAGATCATCCACCATTTCCTCGGAATAAATCGTATATTTTCCGGAAGCCGTGGAATAAGTCACGCCCACGGAAAGGCGCATCTCGGCCGTATTGTGCCAGCCGCCCACCTCCGCCGCGGAATGACGGGTTTCCAAATCAAAATACACGATGTCTCTCATCGGGTGAAAACGTACATTATTTGCCACTTTTGGACAAGTCCCACTTGAACGGGAGGCATGTTTGTGATGAGAATAAGCGCATGCAGCCCCGTTTCCACATCGTCATGTTTCATCCGGAAATTCCGCATAATACGGGAGCCGCCGGACGGTTGGCTCTAGCAACGGGTTCCAGGCTCCATCTGATCAAACCTTTGGGGTTCAGCCTGGATGAAAAGCATGTGCGCCGTACGGGGCTGGACTATTGGGCCAAAGTGGATCTGCATGTCTGGGACAGCCTGGAGGAATTGAAGCAGGCGGCAGCCCCCGGCGCGCAATTCTGGTACCTGAGCACCAAGGCGCCACGTTCCCATTGGAATGCGGTTTTTCATGCGGGGGACTATCTGGTTTTTGGACCGGAATCCAGAGGACTGCCGGAAAGCATGCTGAGAGAGCACGCAGATACCGCCCTGACGATTCCGATGCCCGGGGAAGGAGCCCGCAGCCTGAATCTATCCACAGCCGTAGCTGTTGTTCTTTATGAAGGACTGCGCCAGACAGGCATTTGACGAGGCCGCCGCGGCCATCACGGGAAAAAGGGATCTGAAAATGCCTGCCGGCTCTTTTCCGGCATATTTCCTGCGCATCAAATATTCTTCTATGGGAAAGGCATAAAACTCCACCGTAACACGGGCCACCCGGTCAGACGGGTTGTGGGGGACTCCCGCCAGCCCCCCCCGGAATCACTTGAAAGGCGTCTCTGCAAAAGCGCCATGTGCTCCACTATATGGAAGACCGGTCAAAAGAACATCAACGTCTAGAACTAACCGCTAATATAGAATCTCCGGAATCCCGCAGCCCAAAGGCTCACCGCCAGTACTACGGGAATCATTTCCCCAGCCAGACGGAACGGAGAGAAGGAAGGAAATGCCCAAGGCAATAAACAAACATTACGGAGAAGCGGGAGACACTTACAGAAAAGGCGCCGGAAGCCATATCCGGCGCCTTTCCCGCTCAAAACTTGTCACCGCATGTCTATCGTAGGAACCGGAATGCGGTCCTTGGGCCCCGTGTAAAGAGTCAGCGGCCTGTACAGCGTGTTATCTTCCATTTGTTCCAGCACCTGGGCTACCCAGCCGCTACAGCGGGCAATGGAGAAAATGGCGGTAAACAGCCTGGAGGGAATCCCGATGCTGTAATAAACCGTGGCGGAATAAAAATCCACATTGGCATTCAATCCCTTGCGCTCCCGAACAAGTTTCGCGATGCGTTCCGACATGCGTATCCACTTGGGTTCTCCGATCCGGGAGGCGAGGCGGATGGCCATGCGGCGCAAATGCGGGGCGCGGGGGTCCAGCACGCGGTACACGCGGTGGCCCATGCCCATGATTTTTTCCTTCCGCGCCAGCTTGTCCTCAATGTAAGAGTCCACCCGGTCCTCCGTGCCTATTTCCTTGAGCATTTCAATCACGCCCTCATTGGCGCCGCCATGAAGCGGCCCTTTCAGCGTGCCGATGGCCGCTGTGATGGCGGAATACATATCCGAAAGCGTGGCGATACAGACGCGGGCCGCAAAGGTGGAAGCATTCATGCCGTGGTCTGCGTGCAGAATGTAGGCTACCTCCAGGATATGGGCTTCATCCTGATCCGGTTCCACCCCCTTCAGCAACCACAGGAAATGTTCCGCCTCGCTCAGGTCCTCCCGAACGGGGGGAAGGTCCAGCCCCTGGCACAAACGGTAGTAATACGCCACCATCACGGGAACCTTGGCAATGAGGCTGAGGCCTATTTCCTTCAACTGCCCGGCGTCCTTCGTCCGGTCGTCATACATGCCGAGCATGGAAACAGCCGTCCGGAGGGCGGACATGGGCCGGGCGGACTTGGTGGCCGTTTTAAAGAAATCCAGAATGGGCTGGGGCAGGTCGCGGTCGGAACGGAGGCGCTTCTTGATGCTCTCCAATTCCTCCCGGTTGGGAAGACGCTTGTTGAGAAGCAAATAAACCACTTCTTCAAAACAGCACATCTCCACCAGATCATCAATATCATAGCCCAGATACAACAGACGCCCTTCCTCGCCGCGCACGTCACTCAAAGCGGATTCATTGGCGATGATTCCTTTTAAACCTTTGGGATATGCGAGGCGTTCGGAAAAAGTGTCATTGCTCATGTTAAAAAATGCTACTGGTGGTGAAGATTACCGGTTAAAAGTCTAACAATCTTCCAGAAAGTCAAACCTTAATTACGCCTTCACGGCCCATGCGGGACGTTTGGCGCGGGTGATGTGCGGAGCCCTTATATACAGCGGTTCCGCCGGACTTTCCAGAAGTTCTTCTCTGCGGGCCTCCGTCTGGGCCATCCACGCGGCTCCGAGCGCCCCCGCAGAAGGACACACGGGAACAATCCCCGACATTTCCCGGGCGGCCAGATGTTCCGCCGTTTCCGTGGAAAAAACGGGCACGCCTTTTTCCAAACACTCCGCCACGCAGGCGCGGGCCTGCTCCGCGGACAATACTGCCGGCACATCCGTCAGAACGCCGTTTTCCAGCTTCCCCCACGTCCAGCCGCCACGCCGGGCGTCTGACATTACGCAGGCCTTCCCATGCAGCAAATCCAGCCCGTTCCATGAGGAAAAAGCCGCCACGCGGGAACCGTGCACCAGGGAAAGACCGTCCGCCACGGCGAGCGCGACGCGGATTCCGCCGTAAGAGCCCGGACCGGAACCTACCACGATTTCCTTCAAACGCCGCCCTTCCAAAGCATCCAGGACCTGCCGCACCGCTTTGAAAATAGCGGAAGAATGATTGCGCTCCGCTCTCCATGCCGTCTGGCACAGCAGTCTTTCCCCGCACCAAGCCGCAACGGAAGACTGCACACAGGAAGTTTCCAGAACCAGCAGGACATCTTGCATGCGGCGGATTATACAGGAACATCCAACGCGCATAAAACATTTTTTCCTCCGGTTTTCGGAAGAGGCAAATTTGGTTCGCATTTCTCGCCAAGTCCCTTTATGCTGGCTTCAGACCTCACACCGCATGCCCAAGGCCTCCAGACACACACCGCCGCGCCAGGACTGGCGCCGGTATGCAGAAACCGCCCGGAAACCAAGATCCGCGGCAAGCCTCGGCGACATGATGAGGCAATGCAACCGGGACGCCTGGGACAAGACTTACCGCGCCCAGGTCTCCTCCGAATACTGGGAGGACGAATGCCAGGAATTTTCCTTCATGGACCTCCCGCGCAGAACCCGGTTCACCAGACATGCCGTAGCCACCCTTATCCTGCTCCCGCTGGCCCTGATCACGGCCATGTCCCTGTGCGACCAGCTGGCCCATGCCTCCGGCAGCCTCAATATCCTCTTCTCCATTCCCGTATGGTACGCCCTGATGGGAGCTGCCGTGTGGGTGGTGCTGGGCAGCAGCAGGCTGTTCACGTCCTCCCTGCTGTACCTGTACGTATTGGGGCATGAACTGACGCACGCGCTGGCGGTTATTTGCAGCCGCGGCTCCATCCATGCTTTCAAAGCGGATCTGGACGGAGGTTACATCCAGACGGATAAAAACAACATCTTTATCTCCCTTTCCCCCTATTTCCTGCCTCTCTGGGCCATGCTGTGGGGATTGGTATGGGGTGTAACGTACATTTTCTGGCCTACGGTCACCTGCCAGGCCCTTCTTTATTCCGGCCTGGGCTTCTGGTGGTGCTTCCACCTGTTCTGGACGGCGTGGATCATTCCCAAGGATCAGCCGGACCTGGCGGACAACGGCACCTTCTTCTCTTTGATTCTCGTATATTTTGCCAATCTTCTTCTCTTCCTGGCGCTCCTGCGCCTGTTCAATGCCGTCAGCCTCCACCGCTTTCTGGCGGACTGCATCCACAATGCGGAAAAATTGTGGGACGTTCTCAGGGACCTAGCCATGCTGGCTGCCGGGCTGTTCCTGTAAAAAATATTCTTTTCCTTACACGGAATGATGAACGGCAGAAGGAGAAAAGGAATCCAACCTTTCGACAGAAAGGAGCTTCCATGCACACCACACGCTTGATTATTTTGACGATGGCTTCAGTTTCCCTGATGGGCTGCAATCCCAAGGAAACGGTAAACGCCCTCACTTCCGACCAGAACATTACTCAGAAGATGGCCGTGAGATTCGCGGAAAATATGGTTGGCCTGCCACGCGCCCTGGTCGTTTCAGATGCCAGAAAAGCGGCTCCGGGCAACAAAGTCACCGTCAAGGGAGCAGTGATCGGAGATGACCCCGTCTTTTCAAAGAACATTGCCTCCTTCACCATTGGGGACCCGGCTCATCTCCTGGTCAACATGAAGGAGAAAGGAGTTTGGGCCGCCGGTACGGTACCTGTGGAAATACGGAAAAACAATACGATGACCGTCCAGTTCGTGGATGAACAGGGGCAGCCCATCAAACACTCCGCCAAAGGCGTGAACGGGCTGAAAGAACAGGACGCCGTCATCATTACCGGAACCATTGATCCCCATTCCACTCCGGAACGTCCGGTGCTGAACATTGAAAGCATCGTGATTGAATAATCCCCCTTCTGCGCCAAACCCTGATTCATGTCGAACGGTTCAGGCGTTTTGCGCCTGAACCGTTTTTCATATCAGAATGCGCGCATGGGATTTGATCCAGCATCATTGGGAATAATAACGTTGGCCGCTACTTCAGCGGCAGCAGGCGCGGCGTCCGCGTCTGCACAGAAAAAAAGCGCGGAAGCCACCAGACAGGCGGCGGATGCCAATGCCGCCACACTCAGGAACGAAGCGGACCTCCAAAAACAGACAGGGATGGAAAATGCCAAACGCATGCAGCAGGACGCTGCGCGCCAAATGGGAGAAGCCCGACTGGACGCCGCCCAATCCTCCCTGCTCCGGGAAGGTTCCGTTCCCATCAGGGAACAGGCTCTGGCGACGCGCCTGCAAACCCGGATTCAGGACGAAGCGGAGGAAGCCATGAGAAACGCCCAATCCCTGTACAACCGCGCCAACATGGAGCAATACATGGGCCGCGCCAATGCGAGAGCCCAGAAAACCTCAGCAATGGGTACCCTGCTCTCCGGATTCGCCCAGGGAGGAAATACCCTCCTCAAATGGTAAAGATCCTGACACGTCCTTGCCTGCCCCGCACATCACCGGGTCACAAGACCAGCATTCTGCCGCTTACCCACCCCTCCAGGGCAAGCAATTCCCGTTTGGCATCAAGCCCCCCGCCGTAACCTGTCAGTTTCTGATTGCTGCCGATGACGCGGTGGCAGGGAACGAAAATGGAGATGGGATTGGTGGCGTTAGCGGACGCTACAGCCCGGACAGCCCTTGGATGATGAATGCGGCGCGCCAGCTCTGCATAGGAAATGGTGGAACCGTAAGGAATGTTCATCAATTCCTCCCAGACTGAATTTTGAAATTCCGATCCCGTAAATACAATGGGTATATCAAAAGCTCTGCGTTCCCCCTGGAAATATTCACGGAGCTGGCTTACCGCCTGTTCAATAACCTCGGAAGTTCCTTCTTCATATTCAGCGTTGAGACGCCGGCAAATGCGGCGGTCTATCGTGCCGCGGCGTTTTTCCTTCGCCCAGTCGCAAATGCAAAGCTTGCCGCCATGGGAGCCAATCATCATTTCTCCAACGGGCGACAGATAACGGATGATGTTAATTGCCTCCATCTTCTTGTCCTTGTCATTGCATAATGCTCTTTCATCCATCCCTGGTACGGCTGGAAAGCATTGCTCCATGCTGCCCGGTTCATGCCTCAAAGCATCATGTCCCGTCCCAAAGGCTCTTCTCCGGCAGCCTTTAGCACATTTTCTTGCTGTCTGCAATCATTCTTCCGCATTTGCTTTTTGTTTCCAATCAGACATGAATTCCAAGTTATTCGCCCTCTCCGACCGGACGCCGATAATCCGGATACCTGCTCTCCCCTTGAACCATTCCCCATTCAATCAACCATGACGATACCTCGCACAAGAGAGGCAAAATCCTCGCGTTTTTAATGCTGATGCAAGGCTCTGAATAATATTGGGTGGCGTCCCCGGCAGGAATCGAACCTGCATCTAGTCTTTAGGAGAGACCCGTTCTATCCATTGAACTACGGGGACCGTACATGGCCCGTGCGCGACAATAAACGGGAAGTCCTCCGCGCTCAAGCAAAAAGCAGAATGAGTATGCCATGCATCGTGATTTTGAACAGTATTCACCAAGATAATTTTTACGGATTTTCACAACTTCCTGTTCTCCTTCCGTTCCCCGCTCTTCCCTGGACGGATACGGTCATTGTTCTGATTGCCTGCCGGAAGCGGCCCAGAATAATGAAATAACCGTCTTCCGCTGCCCCCTCGGAGCCGGAAGGCGCCTCCACTCCCGCAGAGAATCATTCCTGCTGAATATTATCGCCAAAAACAACGGAAAGAAAACAGTTCCCAGAAAGCTCCGTCCAGATGAGCCAATTCCGGGAAAACAGAGGCGAACCGGAACCCTGCATGGGAGCATATCCTCCAGAACGGCCCCCTGGAAAGGGAACAGGCCATACAAAAATCTTGAGCAGGGAGCGGAAGGACCGTAGCGTTGCCGTATCATTCCCGCCATGCTCAACTTCGTTTACGATAACAAAACCACTCTTATTTTCGGAAAAGGCACCCACCATGAAACGGGAACCCTTCTCAAGCCGTTAGGCAAAAAAATCCTGCTCCATTACGGTAGCGGCAGCATCAAACGTTCCGGTCTTTACGATGCCGTCACGGCGTCCCTGAAAGCCGCCGGCGTGGAATATGAAGAATTGGGAGGCGTTCAGGCGAACCCCACGCTCCCCCTGGTGTATGAGGGCATCCGCCTCTGCCGGGAACACGGTCTGGGCCTCGTGCTGGCCGTGGGAGGAGGTAGCGTGATTGACTCTGCCAAAGCGATTGCACTGGGCGTGCCCTACGAAGGGGACGTATGGGAACTATACCTTTCCAAAAAACAGCCTCAGTCCGACCCTCTGCCCGTCGCCACCGTGCTGACCATTCCCGCCGCAGGCAGCGAGAGCAGCCCGAATACGGTCATCACCAATGAAGAGACCAGAAGAAAACTGGGGTACGGTTCCCCCAAACTGCGCCCCGTATTCAGCATTATCAATCCGGAATTGTTCTTCACGCTCCCGCGCCGCCAGATGGCCAACGGCGTCAGCGACATGATGAGCCACATTTTTGAGCGCTATTTCACCAGAACCCTGCATACGGACCTTTCCGACAGCCTTTGTGAAGCCACCCTGCGCACCATCATGAAAAACGCCCGCATCCTGAACGGGGACCTGAATGATTACAACGCCTGGGCGGAGATTGCGTTTTCCGGCAACATCGCCCACAACAACCTGTTGGGCGTAGGCCGCGAACAGGACTGGGGCTGCCACGCCATGGAACACGAATTGAGCGCACTGTACCATGTGGACCACGGCGCAGGCCTGGCCGTCGTCACCCCGGCGTGGATGAAGTATGTTTCCCCCAAACATCAGGAAATATTCGTGCAATTCGCCGTGAATGTGATGGGTGTGGAAGGTTCTTTCCGGGAACCGGAGGCCATCATCCGGGAAGGTATTTCCCGTCTGGAACGTTTTTACCGGGAATTAGGGCTTCCGACGACTATGGAGGAGCTGGACATCCTTCCCGGGGATTTCCCCCTGATGGCGGAACAGGCCATCAGTGTGCGCGGCTCCGTCGGAAGCCTGGAAAAGCTGGATGTCCGGGACATCCAGGCCATCTACAAACTGGGTTGCAGTAATCTGCAACACGCATGACGAAAGGGGTAAAACGTCCATTCATGAAGTTCCCGGCCTTCCAGCGCTCCCGGTGTTGTTAACAGCATTAAGACACTCTCCCTTTTCCCGCAGCCTACTTGCAACTTGCCAACGATTTTACTTGGAAGTAGTCTGGCGGAATGAACAGATTCTTTTCCGCTCTTTTTCTGGCGGCAGGATTGCTGGCCTCAGGAATGCCGTCTCCGGCGGACGCCTCCACCCCTCCGCAACAACATGCCCCTGCGGAAGTTAAAAGTTCCCCTGTTTCCCCGCAGCAAAGGAAGCAAGCTGTTGAAAACATTGAAAAGCTTCTGGGTAAAAGGCTGTTCAAAAAAGCGGCGGAACAGGCCCTGAAACAACTCCATGAATATGACGACCAATACAGCGGGACAGATATGCTTCTTTACTGCCAGGCTCTTACCCGTCTCAATGCCTTGGATGATTCCATCAATCTGGATTCCATTCTGCAGGAACAGATGAAGCGTCACGGCGGCAACCCCCATTTCCTGATGGACGCCGCGCTCCTGTACCAGAACGCCTGCCATACGTTCAAACTGGTGGACGGCGCCTATATCCGCGGCGCCGGACCATGGGATGGGGAATATTCCGGAGAAGCAAGGGACCGCGTGGAAGCCCTGCGGTGCCTTGTCAAAGCCATGCGGCTGGCGGAAAAGGACAACAACATGAAACTTCTGGGGCAACTGCGCTTCATCACGGCGCAGGCGTTGCTGGTGAAAGGCAGCCGCTACAGTTCCCCTACCCCCTTCCAGGCTTACGCCGCCCTGGGAAACCTCACCAGCCTGGAGGAACTGCCGGGGTACGTCGCCAGGGAGGAAGCCTCCCCGTTCCGGAACGTCGCCACCGTGCCCGTCGAGGTCAATGCCAAAACGGGGAAACCGGAAGTCGTCTTTTATCATGCCTCTTCCTCCTGGGAGACGGCTGAAAACGACGGAGAACGCATGCGCTGGCTGTTGGACGCCGCCATTCAGGCGAATCCGGAACTGGCCAACCAGGTCAATTATTTCACCGCATCCTGGTGCCGCCGGCTGTTCTCTTATGCCAATACGGCGCCGGACCAGGAATTCGTGTACGGTCCCGGCAACGCGGGAATGGTGGCGGGCGTCAACCCGGCTGAATTAAAAACGAACCAGACCGTCGTTAAAACCGACCGGACGGGCAACGGTAAATTCCTGCTCGCCACCCTTCCCCCGGATTATGATTTCATCCGGATTGCTTCCGCCGTCCGGATAACTCCGGATCCGGATGATTACGTCAACGCCGCCCATCTGGCAGCGGACGAGTTCCTGGCCCGCAACCAGAGGCCCGCCGCCGCGCAGTTATTAGGAAAAGCCCTTCAGAACTGGAACGCGCAATCCTGGGACAAGAAAGACAGGAAGGAATTTCTGAACGTGGCGGACAACCTGAAGAAACGCATCGCCTCCATCACGGAACCCAACGGGACATTTGATACGGATAAAAGAACGCTGCTGGCAGGAGAACCGGTGACCGTCTCCTTCTCCTACCGCAATGCCTCCCGGGCTTGCGTAGCGGTCCGTCCCGTAGATATGAAGCGGTGGCAGGAGGAGCGCATGGACAAGATCCAGACCTCCAAAACGCTGGAAAAAGCTTACAGAAACGGGTATTCCAATCTGGGAAACCTGCTCTCCAACCTGCTGCATGACTCATCCTATGCCCGCTATCTTGGGGAGGAAATCAAGGGGGAGGAAATAGCCCTGACTCCCGGGGACCGGCACCTGAACCACATCGCCCATATTCCCGTTCCCACCCGCAAGCCAGGCTGGTATCTGCTTACTGTCACCCTCGAAAACGGCTACCGGTTCCATCGCTTTCTTACTCTGTCGGACATGGTGCTGGTACGCCGTTCCGTTCCGGAAGGCAATCTCTGGTTCCTGGCGGACGCCGGAACAGGCATGCCCGTGGAAGGAGGCAGCCTGCGGTTCCTCCGCTACCGGCAGGATAAAACGCTCCAAAAACGCCAGGTAAAGGGGATCACGGACAAGGACGGAGCCATGGTGGAAACAATACCTCCCCGCGATTCCAGCGCCTCTTCTTACAACATGTTCATGGGCATCGCTTCCAAGGGGGAAAGTTATGTGCTGGCGGGAATATCTGACTACGGCTGGGAATCCGGCAATTACCTCATGGATACGGCCAACAAGGCCTCCGACTCCTATTCCTGCTTTTTCCTGGAAAGCCAGCCCGTGTACCGCCCCGGACAGACGGCCCGTTTCAAAGGCGTCCTCTTCCGCCCGGACATCGCGAATCCCGGAACAAAAGACTGCGCAGGGAAAAAACTGACGCTGACCATTGCCTCCCCAACAGGGGATGAAAGCATTTTCCCGCCAAAAACCGTTACGACGGATTCCACAGGCAGCTTTGAACTGGAACTGCTTATTCCCGCGGAAGCTCCGCTGGGCCAGTACGAAGCCAAGCTGAAACTGCATGACTCCGCAGACCCGGATTTCCGGCTGTATGCCCCCCTTTTCCGGATGGAAGAGTATAAAAAGCCGGAATTCTCCGTCAGAATGGACGCTCCCGCCAAACCAGTCCGGCTGGGTCAGCCCATTCCCGTCGCCATTCAGGCGGATTATTACGCGGGCGGCCCCGTAAGCGGGGGAAAGGCAACCATCACGATTACCCGGACGCTGGGAGCGGATGTCTGGACGCCTTACTGGAAATGGAGCTGGCTGTACGACAGGTCTTTCAGCCCGTACAGCATTCCCTTTTTCCCGGATGCGCCTCTGACCGTCCTGGAAAAGACGGTTCCGCTGAACAAAGACGGAAAAGCATCCGTAGAATTATCCACGGCGCAGGATGCCCGGGATTTCCCCTCCAGCAACATCACCTACCGCGTTTCCGTCAGCGTGACGGACGCCTCCCTGCGGGAAGTTGCCGCTTCCGGACAGGTCATTGCCACGTTCCGTCCGTTCAATATCTTCACCACTCTGAATCGCGGCTATGCCCCCGCCGGAACGCCGGTTCAGGCATCCATTACCGCGGCCACAGCGGATGGCGCCAAAATTGCCCATGCCAGAGGAACCTGCGTCCTGCGGCATATCCGTGCGGACGGCAAACGGGAAACTCTGGAAACCTGGAACATCGCCACCGGAAAAGATGGGGAAGCCTCCCTGTCCTTCCAGACCGGGGAATCCGGCCTGTATGCCCTTTCCACAACCCTGGAGGACGGGCACGGCAACAGGGTAGAAGAGACCTTCCAGTTCCTTTCCTACGGCAAGTGCAAACAGAATCCTTTTAAAATCAATCCCCTTTCCATCACTCCGGACAAAAAGGAATACGCTCCGGGAGATACGGCCAGGCTGCTCGTCACCTCTGATTATCCGGACGCCCGCGTCTGGACCTTCCTGCGAAACTCCTGGAAAAACGAATCCCGCAGCCTGGTTCCCCTGGACCGGCAGACAGCCCTTGTGGAATGCCGCCTGACCCGCGAAGACATGCCCAATATGGGCGTCAACGCCTTCACTGTCAGAAACGGAGAACTTCATACGGCTTCCGCCGAATTGCTGATTCCGCCCGCCGGGCAGATTCTGGAACCTGCCATCACGCCGGGCAAATCCCAATACCGGCCCGGTGAACAAGGCAACGTCAGCATTCAGGTCAAGGGGCCGGACGGCACCCCCGTCAGAAACGGCGTCGTCGCCCTGGCCATTTATGACAAGGCTCTGGAATACATCGCGCGCCCCAATATTACGGAAATCGCCAAAACCGTATGGGGCAGCCTGAACGAAACCGGCTTCCTCAGCCTGAAAAAAATGATGGCTTCCGGAACGCAGCAGGACCGCGGTCCGGACCAGCCCTATTTCCAATCCCTGCTCTACAGAAATTACGGCCCTATGGTGAGAAAGGCCAAAGGAACCGTCAACGGCTTTGCGGAAGCAGAACTCGATTCCGGCGTTGATGCCGCCGCAGGCCGCGTATTGGCTACAGGAGCGGCAGCCCCCGCCGCCGCTCCGGTCATGGCTATGGCCGCGGACAAGGAAGGCGCAAAAAGTGATTCCCATGCAGCCGAACAGGGAAATGCGGACGTACAGGAAAACGGTTCCCCGCATATTCAACTGCGCACCCATTTTGCGGACTGCATCAAGTGGTGCGGCACGCTCAAAACGGATGAAGAAGGAAACGTTGCCGTCCCTGTGGAAATGCCGGACAATCTGACCACATGGAAAGCCTCAGCCTGGGTCATCACCCCCGGATTGCAGGTGGGACAGGCTTCCGCGGAATTCCTGACCACGAAGGACTTCATGGTCAGCATACAAGCCCCGCGCTTCTTTGTGGAAAAAGATGTCGTGATGCTCAGCGCCCTGATCCGCAACCGGACGGACAAAAACGTCCGCGCCCGCGTTTCCATTTCCCTGAAAAACGGTTGCCTGGAACTTCTCTCGGCTGACGCTCCGGCTGTGAAGGGGCTTTCCGCAGATTCGGATAATTCAGCCGCGCGGGAAGTGGACGTTCCCGCCCAGGGGCAGACGGTCGTCAACTGGTGGACCTCCGCCGTCAGGGAGGGAACCGCCGCCGTCGCCATGGAAGCGGCGTCAGGTCCTACCGGAGACGCCATGCAGATGAACTTTCCCGTACTGGTGCACGGCATGAAGCAGCTCCATGCGGAAAGCGCCGCAGTGCTCTCCGGAGAACAGGAAAAGACGCTCTCCATTTCCCTGCCGCAGCAGCGGCGCAGGGAGGAAAGCGAACTGGTCGTCAAGGTCTCCCCCAGCATCGCCCTCAGCATGGTGGAAGCTCTGCCTTATCTGGCGGAATACCCCTACGGCTGCGTGGAACAAACGCTTAACCGTTTCCTGCCCGCTCTCGTCGTCATGGACACGCTCAAGCAGCTCGGCCTGAATCCCGGAGCGGCGCTGACAAGCCATCGCAATCTGAATCCCCGGGACATCAGGGACAAGGCCTTCCATGACAGCGTCATGAAGAAGCTGGAACGCAACCCCGTTTATGATGAAGCCGCGCTGAAGAAGATGGCCGCCAGGGGAATCTCCTCCCTCCGGGAGAAACAGCTCTCCAACGGCTCCTGGGGATGGTTCGGAGGAGCCAGCGAAGGGGACCCCGTCATGACGGCCCATGTGGCGCACGGCCTGAAGATTGCTTCAAACACGGTCAATGTCCCGGAGGGGATGCTTTCCAAAGCCGTCCGCTGGCTGAAAAACTATCAGGAACGCCAAACGGCTCTTCTTGAAAAAGGAGACGAATACCGGAAATTGGAACAGCTGCCGGACGGCCCTAAAAAGAAGGAAGCCATCCGCAAGCTGGGGGATTACCGCCTGACGGCCTCCGCGACGGACACCCTTGTTTATTCCGTTCTGGCGGAATGCGGCGTCAAAAACCTTCCCATGGAACGCTACCTGTTCCGCGACAGGCTGGAACTTCCCGTCATCAGCCAGATTCAACTGGCGGAAATCCTGCTGGACGCCCACCGCATGGACGACTTCAAGAAGGTAATGCCCATCATTTCCCAGTTCCTCCAGCAGGACGACTCCCTGCAAACCGCCTGGCTGCGCCTTCCCAATGAAGGCTACTGGTGGCGGTGGTACGGCAGCGGCGCGGCCACGCAGGCGGCCTACCTGAAACTGATGGCCAAGAGCGACCCCGGCAATCCCGTCACGGCGCGCCTGGCAAAATGGCTGCTCGACAACCGCGCCAACGGTTCCTACTGGGACTCCACCAAAGATACGGCGGATTGTCTGGAAGCCTTGTCCGCCTACCTTCTCCAGACCAGGGAAGGCATGGAGGACATGGAAGCGGAAATCCTGTACGACGGCGTTCCGGTTAAAACAATCGCCAGTACGAAAGAAACCCTGTTCACCTTTGACAACGCCTTCCGCATGAGCGGGAAAGACCTGACGGACGGCAACCATGTCATCACCATCCGCAGGAAAAAGGGCAGAGGGAACATTTATGCCAATGCCACCCTCAGCTACTTCTCCCTGGAAGATCCCATTCCCGCCGCGGGGAATGCCGTCACCGTGGAACGCTCCTACTACCGCATCCGGAAGGAAACGGTGAAAGACGGTTCCGTGAAGGACACCCAGACGGATGCAGGGGAGCTCGTCTCCCAGGGCAGAGACCTGACATGGCGCACGCTGTTGAAAAACGGGGACGTCATTGCCAGCGGCGACATCATTGAAGTGGTGATGACCGTGAAAACGAAGAACGACGTGGAATACCTCATGCTCCTGGACCCCAAGCCCGCAGGCTGCGAATCCCGGGAAACCGCCAGCGGCTACGCCCGGCTGGGAACCGTTTCCGGCTACAGGGAAATAGGGGATGAGGAAATACGCCTCTTCCTTTCCTCCCTGCCCATGGGCCAGTACCAGATCAGCCACCGCCTGCGCGCGGAACGTCCGGGACGCTTCAGCGCCCTTCCGGCCGTCATTGAGGCCATGTACGCCCCGGAACTCCGCGGCAACAGCCGGGAACACAAAATCGGCATCTCCATGCCATAAGACCTTCTGGAAATATCCGTCATTCCATGATGGCCCCGGCGGATATTCCGCCGGGCGCCTCTGGAAGCAGGCCGGTCAGGTGAAGAGCGGCCTGTCTGCCTTCCCCCTCACCTTCCTTTTCCGTCTCCCGCCCGTTTTTCCAACGTCATGGACTCCGGATCATACCGGTAATGAATAATGCTGCCGTCCAGCAACAGAGGAATCACCTGTTCAATAATCCCCAGAGGAACGGAAAACCATTCCCGCGGACGACACAGCCGCCCGCTCCCATCCCTGATTTCCAAATCCAGGCAGGCGGCGGCAAAGAAATGGTGAAGCAGGTTTTCCGCCTTGCGGGCATCCAGATTGTAACAATCCCACTTCCTCACGGGAATGACATCCGCCATCAGATACGTCGCCTCATGGCGAGCATGGGCAATACGTTCTTCCAGAGGCACGGAACTTACCCCTATTTTGTACAGATGAGGAATGGCCCGCACTTCCGGGAGCCTGCTGGCGGATTTCAGCACATACACGCAGCCGGTAAGGCAGTCATCTTCATTCACGGGGCCTTCCAGCTTCAATTCCGTTTCATCCGGCTCGCTGACCAGGCGGCCGCCGTCATACAAGGCACAAAACAGGGAGCGCATCAGCAGATCGGCCTCCGTTCTATTTTCAAAAATCACGCGCAAACGGTTATTCCGTTCTTTGCGGCGGTTATACGTAGTCTCTCCCTTATCGGCTATATAGGCCAGCATCCCTTTCAACAGAACAAAATTTCCCTGTTCCAGCACATTTTTCTGCCCATTGGCCACACGTGAAGTATGGCGTTTACCCTCATTCAGTTCACGCTGGCACCGCGCAAAAAGCTCCCGGAACAGCTCAAAATTCCGGCATGGCACGCGTTTGGCAATATATTCCGGCAGCTCCCGCCGGGGCAGAGCGCTCACGTCAAAAATATCCGCAGCGTCTTCATCCTCCAGCAGAGCCTCCATGCTCTTATCATGGAACACCTCCTCCACCGTGGCAGGCGGCTGGGGCAGCAGCCCGTGCCGGTCAATGGGGCGCAGCTGGGCCGCCCTGACGGGATCCTGACGGATTTGTTCCAGCCGGGCGGCCAGCCTGCGTTCATTCATGGATAGCCCCTTGACCGGTTCCCTCCCGCATTCATCCACAAAACGGGAGATCTCCTCAAAAGACTCCGCCAGCCTGTCCCCCCTGCTCACAGGGACTCGCTCCGGCTTGCCGTCCAGGTGGATCCCGGCTTCCTCCGCCTCCTCAAAAATGGCAGCAAGCCTTCTTTCCAGCGCTTCCTTATCCATGCCGCGCCCTCCTCCGTTTTTCCCTGCGTATCAGCACCAGAGCCTGCCCCAAAGTGGCTTCATTGGCATCCTCCGCGTTCGGGTCAGGTTCCCTGCCGCGCGCCTTGTTGAAAGCCAGCACAGATTCCCACAGCAGAACGGCCTCTTGCAGCCCCAGGGTGATGCGCGTTTCCGCAATGGCATCCCGTATCAGCCGCAAAACGGGGGCTGTCAGTTGCTTGGACATAATCTCAAATGCCCCGCGGAAGGGATTAATTCCGTCTATCAGGTTGATATCCAAATCATTAACATTAACAAATTTTTCACCCATCTTAATAAATTCCCGGCTCTGACCGCTCACGGAATCCTTCTCTTCCCTGATTTCCCCGCTCCTGATGGCGCAATCCGTCACCACGGCCTGACGCACTTCTTCCCGTTCCTCTTCCGTCAATCCGGGATAGCGTTCCGCAATGATTTTAGGCACCAGCACCTTATTGACGATGCGGGGGTCCGCATCCGGATGGGCAATCAGCTTTCTGACCGTATCATCCTGCATAATGCGGGCTTTCAAATCCGCCAGGTCATTCTCCACGATATCCCTCACACGCCCGGTGCCCGGTTCTTTGAATCCGCGGATGTGAATCGTCCCCGGCCTGCGTTCGTCCTCGCTCTCCGCACGGGCCCGGAATTTGAATTCCGGGGTTAGCACCTGCTCCATCAGCAGGGAGGCCGTCACCGCTTTCAACATATTATTCACCGCCAGCGTCACTTCCTCATCCTTCGCCGCCGGGGCGGCCACCAGATTGGTGAACTGGGCATGGGTCTTGCCCGGGCAGTCGCGCGTGGCGCGGCCGATAATCTGGATGATCTCCGTCAAAGACCCCCGGTAACCCACCGTCAGGGCATGTTCGCACCAGGGCCAGTCAAAGCCTTCCTTGGCCATGCCCAGGGCAATGATAACATCCAGTTCATCCTTCTGTTTCACTTTACGCAGATAAGCCACCAGCCTGTTGCGGTGGGCGGCCTCATCATTCACCAAATCCGCCACTTTCAGCACGCGCCCGTCCGCGCGGCGGCGCACGTAAAGGAGGCCATTCTCCGGGTCTTCTCCCTCCACCGTGCCCATGATATCCAGAATATGGCCTACTTCATCATACTTTTCTTTGGTGGATTCCCCGCTGTTCACATGGGGAATGTGCAGGATGGTCTTCCTGTCCGTATCCAGAACCTCCGGCAGGGCGTCCAGATAACGGCCCTGGTAAAAATGATAGCCTATCCCCAGGGATTTCAAATGCCTGTACCCGTTCAGCTGGTCATAATACGTATACACTATCCGGCTGAACCTGGCTTCATCTTCCGGCAGCAGAATGGGCACATTGTCCCCGCGGAAGTAGGAGCCCGTCATGGCCAGCACATGGGCGTCCGTTTCCCTCATCACGTCATGCAGAAGAGCGCCCAGCCGGCTGCTTTCACGGTCCGCGGACACATGGTGAAATTCATCTATCCCCAGCAGGCAGCCGCTGAACGCTTCCGTAGCCAGCTTTTCAAACGCGAAGCGTAGCGTGGCATGCGTGCAAATCAGGATGCGGGCCTCGCTCTCCATAAACTCCACAAAACGGGCCACCTTGCCGGCATCCGCTCCGGGCGTGCACAGGTTGTAGCGCAAGTCCGGCGTCCAATCCGCGAAAAATCCGCTTTCCGTCAGCCGGACGGGCGCGAAAGAACCGCCAATCGTCCGTTCCGGCACAGCCACAATCACCTTGCGCAGCCCCTGCCGTTCCAGCTTATCCAGAGCCAGATACATCAGCGCGCGGCTCTTGCCGGATGCCGGCGGCGCCTTTAGCAGCAGATACCGCTCACGCCTTTTGGCGTACGCGCGCGCCTGCATATCGCGCATCCCCAGCGCGTCCACCGCCGTGCTGGCCCCCGTGGCCCCGTAGTTGACCTGCATCACGTTCATGTTTCTTATTCCGTTTGTTGCCCCTGCGTCATTTCCCGGTACAGCTCAAACAGGCATTCCAGCCGTTCCCCGTCATCCTTAAAGCCCTTCACCCGGTAAAGCCGGTCCACCTCCGCATCCAGCCGGTCATGCGCCTGCCTCAGGTTCTCCGGCATCCTGTCCGAATCATACAACTCCGCCGGCGTCTTTTCCGGATGCGCCTCCCGCGCGTCCAGCACCCCCAGCGCCGCTTCCGTCACCCGCGCCTCTTCTCCCTCCGTCAGTTCCCTCAATGGAAACGTGTTGTAGCAAAGCGTGGCGGAATAACGATAACTTGTTCCCATTTTACTTCCTATAGTACGCATCCATATCATGTGCATTTTAGATACTAAAATTCCGAATATATATGGAGTCGCATTATATATAGAAAAGGCAAGATTTGAAATTATAGTATCCTTATTTGTATATCCTATTGGCAAATATTCTCTTCTCTCTGAAGATACTAAAGGAATAATAATAGAATCTGTAGGTTTGTAAGTCCGTTGCATAAATAGATGAGGAGTTAACGCCTGTCTTTTTGTCGCATTCTTTTTACTTTGCAAACGAAAGGACTTCACGGCATTTATTCTCTGACGTATTTGATCAATACTCAAAGCATATTGATATTGATCATTTTCTATCCATAAACAATATCTTTTTTTACCTTTAATTAATTCATCAGATCCCATATATTTTTTCATAAGGCATATGGATTCAGGATGTAATTCCGCCAACTCCTCTTTTTCCTCCTCCGTCAAAATCAGATGGCCACCATCTACCGGAGCATTTCCTATCAGAATAGCAGGAAAATTTTTATTCAGGCATTTATTGCTCTGTTCCACAAAAACCGTTTTCCCGATGGTCAAATAAGGCGTAATATTAGAAACGCTCATTTTTTTATTCTCTTGGTAAAACGTTTTATCAAGACATTCATCCCTGTGGGAAAGGCCGAGGATCACACAAGAAACCCCTGCCTGATATTTCGCGTTGTTGCTCCATTTGAACGATGCATAAGCAAAACCAATTTCCACACCCAATCCCAAGATGGGCTTCCATAAATTCGGCACCTGTGTACCCTGAGTGATGGAATTGGTACACACAAACCCCGATCTGGCGGAAGAATGCTGCATATACTCGGCAGCCAGCATCAACCAGCAGGAAACATAATCCAAATCTCGATAATTATTGCCGTATTTGGAAAATATATTTTCCTGTTCCTGTTTTTGCTCTTCATTCTCCTTTTTACCACCCAGATACGGCGGGTTGCCGAAGATATAAATCTCCGGCTCTCTGGCTTCCGGCGCGGCGCGCTGAAGCAGGGGCTCCACCGTCCAAAGGGGCGCAGCCTGAGCGGGAGCCGTCTTCGGGCACACGGTTTCCCAGTCCAGGCGCAGGGCGTTGCCCAGCACGATGTGCTCATTGGGGCGGAGCGGAAGGGTTGGCACCCGTTTGCCCAGGCGTTCAAAAAACTCCTGATTCATCTGGTGTTCCGCCAGCCAGAGGGAAAGCATGGCGATCTCATGGGCAAAGTCATCTATTTCAATGCCGTAAAACTGGCTGATGGAAACGGAGGGCATGGGCAGCAAAGCGGGCACGCTTTCCAGCACCTCCATTTCCAACCGGCGCACTTCTTTGAACGCCACAATCAGGAAGTTGCCGGAGCCGCAGGCGGGGTCAAAAAAACGGATGTTGCTGAGCCTCTCAATAAACTTCCTGGCCCGGGCTTCATGGCCCCGGGCCTGCCGGGCGGCGTTTTCCAGCTCTTCCAGGAACAAAGGGCGCAGCACCTTCATGATGTTGGGAACGGAAGTGTAATGCTCCCCCAGGCAGGAGCGTTTGTCCGGCGCCACGCAGGCCTGGAACATGTTGCCGAAAATATCCGTATTGATGTCTGACCAATCCAGATTCCCCGCGTCAATGAGCGCTTTCCGGGAACGGGAGGAAAAGCGCGGCACGGCGTGCACCCCCTGGAACAGGCCGCCGTTGACGTAAGGGAAACGCGCCGCGGAAACCGTGGCGGTGGCGCGTTCCGGGCTGCCCGGCGGAAGATTCATGACGGCAAACGCTTGTTCCAGCTGTTCCCGCAGGTCGGATCCATCCGAAGCCGTAGCGCGTTCAATGAAATCCGTAAAAAGCCGTTCTTCCTCAAAAATGCCGCTGTCTTCCGCGAAAAAGCAGAACAGCAGGCGCGCCATAAACACATTCATGGCGTGGCTGTCCAGCCCCGGGTTATCTTTTTTCAGGGAGTCAAATATTTTCCCCATCTTCTCCGCGGCGCGAACGTCGGCCGGATTCTCCAGCGTGATGACCGTCTTCTCCAGCCCCGCCCAGGGGAGAAAAAAGTCATAATGCCGGGGCAGCTCCTTCAGGGGGAATTCCAAGGCTTCCCCCGTTTTCATGTCCGCCGCGGCCCAGGAGCCGCCATCACAGACAATGATGAACCGGGGAGCGTACTTCAATACCTCCGGATCCCGGCGGCAGGAGTCAACCGCGCTCATCAGCAGCCCCGGCTCTGCCCTTTTGTAAAAAAGCTTTTTTTTCCACAGCAGTTCCCCCGGACGGGCGGCCACATTTAAGGCGCCGCTTTTCAGGCGGCTGACGCTGGATTTGGGAAGCCCATAGGCCAGGAGAAAGTCAAAAATCAGGGAATCTCCGTCCGCATGCTTCCACGTTTCCCATGCTTCCGCAACGGCCTGTTCTATCTGAAGAGGAGTCAACACCCGTTCAGAGTATGTTGGCGTAACATGCTACCTTATTTCCGTATGCATTTATTATAAATTATATACAGAAGCCATCCAACAAAATAGCAGCAATATTGTTCATTCCTCTCATTCTTTTTTCCTTTCATTTTCAACATTTCGAGCTTGATGCACATGTTACGCCAACATCCATTATTTCATCCCGTATGGAACATCATCAGGAACCATGGGAACAGGTTTGCGCCCTGCTGACGGGCGGAAAGGTCAGCCCGGCGGAAGTTTTCATGCTGGGCATGCAGGCGCTGGAAGCCGCGAGAAGCCTGCGCGGAGGCAGAGGAACCCTGAAAAGAGCGCGCCGCATTATCCTGCTGGGGGCAAAAAACCTGGAAGAAATGGAACAAAGCGTCAGCGTAGCCCAGGCGGCGCAGGATATGCTGGAGAGTAAAAAAGACCGCCTGCGCCCAGTCAGCTTAAAAGGGCTGCGCACTCTGACGGGCAAACTGCTCCGGGACAGACCGGATCTGGCCCGGCGGCAGGTTCGCGGGCTGGATGCCGCCAGTTGCCGGGAATGGCTTAACGGCAGCTTCCGCACGCCGCGCCGCTTTCTGAATGGCCGGGCGGCCCTCAGCGCGGTCTGCTCCCACGCCATACGCCGCGGCTGGGCGGAACGCAACCCAACGGCGGGGGTGGATATCCCCGTCATCAAGGAACGCCGCATTGCCGCCCTGCCCGTGCAGGCATGCTCCCTGCTGCTGCGCCTGGCCGGGGACATGCACCACGGGGAATGTCTGGCGGCGGCAGGCATCATGCTGTTTGCGGGAATCCGCCCGGCGGAAGTGGAGCGGCTCCGCTGGAAGCACGTCTGCCTGGAAGACAAGGTAATCTCCATCCCGCCGCAACACTCCAAAACGGGCGGGGCGCGCCATGTCAGCCTCCAGCCCGCGCTGTCCAGCATCCTGAAACGCGTCAGGAGGCCCGCAGACATGCCCGTCACCCCCGCCAACTGGAAACAAAAATGGCGACAGGTCAGGGCGCGTTTCTCCGCCCTGACCGGCAGGCCATGGCAGGCGGACGTGCTCCGCCACACCTTCGCCAGCTACCACGCCAGGCAATTCAGGGATTTTTCCTCCCTGCAAATGGACATGGGGCACTCCAGCCTGTCTCTGCTCCGCACGCGTTATCTCAATATGGAGGGGATTTCACGCCGGGAATCCGCAACCTTCTGGCAATTAAACCACAACGCTCTCTTCATCGGCACTTCTTCATCCGGCTCCCCGGAAAAAGCGGGAACAGTTCCCGGCATCGCCTGAAGCAGGAACCATGCCTGCCGCGTTGACTCCCATATTCATTCCAGGCGCAGAATTATCTGACGGACAGAAAGACCATTTTCCGTTTTTTATCTTTGCCGGGAACACCCATAAAACTCTTGCAATCCGCTTGCGGAAGCGGAGAATGTGCGACCCGCCGCGCAGCGGGCCGCACCATGCCGTCAGAAATGCTGAAAGGACATATCGCGATGGGAGCGGCGGCCGTCATCTGGGGCCTCATGTCTCCCGTCAGTAAACTGGTCATGCAGCAGGGAGAAGTAAGTTCCGCTTCTCTCGCCACATTCCGCCTGCTGGGAGCGGCTATCCTGTTCTGGCTGGCCTCCGCTTTCGTGCCAGGGGAACCTATAGAAAGAAAGCACCGCCTGCCCCTGTTTTATGCCTCCCTGTTCGGCATCATTTTCAACCAGATGGCCTTCACGGTAGGCGTAGGGTTCACTTCCCCGGCGGATGCGGCCATCATCACCACCATTACGCCGGTACTGACCATGATTCTGGCAGCCTTCGTCCTCCGGGAAATGATTACGGGGAAAAAAATCATCGGGGTCTGCGCCAGCGCCATTGGAGCCATTCTGCTGGTTTCCGGCAGCGGAGGGCGTGCGGCGGCCCTCCCGGGAGACAACAACCTGCTGGGAGACATTCTCTGCCTGGCTTCCCAGTGCAGCGTAGCCGTTTACTTTGTCTTCTTTAAGAACCTGATTGGCAGATACTCGCCCGTCACCCTGCTGAAATGGATGTTTACTTATGCCGCAGCCGCCTGCCTTCCCTTCACCTTCCGGGAAGTTGGTTCCATCCATTATTCCGCCCTGCCCGCACAAACATGGCTGGGCATTGCCTACGTGGTGGCTCTGGCTACCTTTGTCAGCTATATCTGCCTGTCTTTCGCCCAGCAGCGGCTGAAACCCACCGCCGTCAGCATGTACAATTACTGCCAGCCGGTAATCGCCTCATCCGTGGCGGTGATGTGGGGCATGGACCACTTCGGATGGATGAAAGTCCTCTCCGTTCTGCTGGTCTTTACAGGCGTGCTTCTGGTCACCGGAACCGGGGGAAAAAGGGCCGTCCAGGAACAATAAACACGCCATTCCTCCGGATTTCCGCCGCCACGCCCCTGCCAGAAAGGCAAAAAGGTTCCTCCCTTCTCCGCCAACATGCGGCCAAAATCCGTTCACCTCACGGCGCGCCATGCGCCGCCCCGTTAATCATGAAAAAATAAGTGGGAAATCCAGTCATTCTGATATAGCATTCCCATGTAGTCCTCCGCTTTCCCCCTTGCCGGGGAATCCTGCTTACCTGCCATGAACCGCTTCTTTCTATCCTGGGACAAACCGGTCTGCCGGGCCGTGGCGGAACGCCTGCTTTCCCTGGGAAATGACCTCCACCGGCATCTGGTGCTGGTTCCCACACGGGAATCCGGGAGGCAGCTGAGGGAATTCCTCGCCTCCATTTCCCGTACACAGGCAATCTTCGCGCCCCAGGTCATTCCGGCAGACCAGTTCCCCCGGATGGAAGAAAAGGAAGAAACGGCATCCGCTCTGGAAGAACTGGCCGGGTGGCTCCTGGCCCTGGGGGACTCTCCCCACCGCCTTTACCCCCGCCTGTTTCCACACACCATGCCGGAGGATTTTTCCAGCATGGTGGAAATGGCCGGCAGCCTGCAAAACCTGAGGCACGCCATGGCGAACCAGGGCGTTTCCTGCATCATGGCCCACCATGCCAGTTCGGGCAGAGACGAACGATGGACGGACATGGAAAGGCTGGAAGAACAATGCACGCAACAACTGGAAAGCTGGAAGCTTGAAAACAGAACCGCCATGAAGGCGGAAGCCCCGCCCCGGCTGCTGAACTCTCTCAGGGAAACAGGAGGGAACATTATTCTGGCTTGCGCAGCGGAGGTTCCGGCCCCCCTGCGCCATGCCCTCCGGCATGCGGAAAGCAATGGCGTACCCGTCCAGATATGGATCCACGCGCCGGAGGAAGAAGCCGCCACCTTTGATTGCTGGGGATGCCCTCTGCCGGAAGAGTGGTCCCGGCGCCCCATCCAAATCCGCGACGGCCAAATCAGAATGGCGGCCAATCCGGCGCGGCTCGCTGAAGAAACATGCCGCATCATCGCCCGCACAGCGGAAGGAGAAGCTCCGGACATCGCCCTGGGCGTTTGCGATCCTGACATGAACGTTGCCCTGGACGCAGCCCTGCGCCAATACGGCTGGGGCCTCCACAATCCGGAAGGGAAGCCTTTTGCCGGAAGCGGCGTCATGGACCTGCTCCGCAACCTCCGGCGGGCGCTGGAAGAAAAAGGGACGGCGCGCCCCGTCTATTTCCTGGCGCGCTCCGCCCTGCTCTGCGCCTCCCTGGGAATAAGGAACCAGCAGAGTTGCTGCGCCGCGCTGGACAAAATCCAGCAGAAATACCTTCCGGAAACGGAAGAATACCTGCTTTCCAGGCTGAAAGAGGCTTATCCCGGCGCCTTTCCTGCCATCCAGGCCATTCTGGAATGGCGGAACCGGATGGCGGAACCGGGAATGCTGGGGGAACGGCTGATGGAATGGTTTCCGGCCCTGGCAACAATTTATGGCCCGGAGACGGAAGCCATGGAAATGTTCCATTCCTGCCTTTCCGGACTCATGCGGCTGCAACAGCGCTCCACCGAGTTCTCCAGCCCGGGGGCGGCCCTCCTGCTCCTGATGAAATGCCTCCAGCCGCTGCGCGTCAAAAACAGGAGAAAAGCTCATGCGGCTCTGGATTCCCTGGGCTGGATGGAAGTCCATTTCCGCCCGGAAAAACACCTCATTCTGACGGGACTAAACGAAGGGACCGTACCGGAAGGGGGCGTTTCCGACCAATTTATGCCGGAGGAACTGCGGGAAATCCTGGGCATTGATTCCTTTAACCGGAAAAAAGCCCGGGACAGTTTTCTGCTGACCGCCCTGCTCCATTCCCGCGAACGGGAAGGCGGCCTCACCATCCTTCTTTCCCGGACCAACAGCAGGAACGATCCTCTGACACCTTCCTCCCTGCTCATGCGCTGCACGGAGGCGGAGCTGCCGCGCCGCGTAGAACTGCTTTTCCAGGAAATCAGCGATGCGCCCGCGCCCTTGCCCTACCAGCGCGGGAACTGGCATCTTCAACCCGCGGAAGGCTGGAAGACCGCTGCGGACATCGGTGCGATGGCGCCTGGCTACAAAAACCCGTGGAAGGAAAGAGGACTTCCCTTCTCCCCCTCCGTCCTCAAAAGGTTCCTGGCCTGCCCCATGCGCTTCTGGATGCGGGAGGCGTTGCATATGAACGAGGAAGAATTCCTGCCGGACAAAGAGGACATGGCCGTCAACGAACTGGGCACCATGCTGCACGACGTGCTGGAATGCTTCTGCCGGGAGCACGCCGTCCTGAAAGACGGCATGAACGCAGCCTCCCTTCAGGACGCCATCACGGAAATACTGGAACACACCTTCCGGAAACAATACGGCCCCTCCCCCCTCATGCCCCTGCTGCTGCAAAAACGCTCCATGGAACAGAGGCTTTCCGTTTACGCCGTTCAGCACTTGCAGGCCCTTCAGGAAGGATGGTCCTGCATTGCCTTTGAGCGCCAGGTAGAGAACTGGGCACTGGACGGATTCCCCATGAAATTCCGCATTGACCGCATTGACCGCCACGCGGACGGTCGCATACGGGTCATTGACTACAAAACGGGAGCGGCCTCCTCCTGTGAGAAAAAACATCTGGAACCGCTCGGACGGCCGGACGCCCTGTCCCTTCTTTCCCCGTCCCTGCATCCCTACACCAAACGCCAGAAAAACGGGAAGCTGGCGCACGCGCGCTGGAAAGACCTGCAGCTGCCCGTTTATGTGCTGTGGGCCTCGGAAACCTACGGGGGCCATCCCTCTGCGGCTTATTACGCCCTTCCCGCCAATCCCATGGACATCGGAATCTCCTCCTGGGACTCCCTCCACGACACCATGCCCGGGTATGAGGAATGCGCGCTGGACAGCGCCCGTTCCTGGACGGTGGAGCTGATGAAGCTTCTTCATGAAGGCCGCGGGCTCATCACCGCGGAGGAACTGGGCTGGACACCGCCCTCTTATGACGTATTCAAGGACCTGATGACTTCCCGGAGGGAAAGCCTGCAGGATCTGCTGGGCCTCCGCCTCACCCCCCACCTGCCTTTCTAAGATGCCGCTCCTGACCAACATGTTGATCTCCGCTTCCGCCGGAACGGGAAAAACCTACCAGCTCTCCCTGCGTTTCCTGGGATTGCTGGCGCTGAACGGCGGCAACCACCCCGAACGCCTCATCGCCATTACATTCACCCGCAAAGCGGCGGGAGAGTTCAAGGACCGCATTCTGACAGACCTGGCCGCGGGGGCCGCGGACGAAGCAGGCGCGGCGCGGCTGAAAGAACGGCTCTGGGCGGTCATTAAGGGAACGGATGGGGAGCCCGGCCTCTGGCCCGGCGCTCCGGAGGCATGGAAGGAGGAAAACCTGCATCGGGAACGCTTCCTCCATTTACTGCACATTCTGGTGCAGAATTTGGCGCGGCTCAACCTCTGCACCATTGACAGCCTGTTTGCCCAGATTGCCTCCGCCAGCGCCTTTGAACTGGGAGTCAGCGGCTTCAGCATGATTGACCCCACGGCGGAGAAACTGGCGCGCCGTGAAGCCCTGCTCTCCCTGTACCGGGAATGCTCCGTAAACAGGGAGCGAAGGAAGGACTTTGAGGACGCTTTCCTTTCCGGGGCGGATTCTGACGCGGAAGCCGCGGACGCGGAGAATTCCATGATGCGCCGCCTGGACACCTATCACGAACTTTTTCTGGATGTGCCGGATGCCGGGATGTGGGGAAACCCCGTCACGCTGGGCTTCACGCAGGAGGAGCTGGCGCCTCTCGTCCCCCTGGAACAATTTGACTCCGTCCTGCACGACCTGTTGGAACAGGCCAAAGCCACCCCCATACCGGAGAAAAAAAGAGAAGCGAATACGCGGGAAGACTTCATCAGTTATCTGAAAAGTTTCAACACCTACACGTTTCTGGGTAAAGTCTGGTTCCGAGGAAAGAGCGGTTCCAAGACGGACATCTCCCCGGAAAAGGCTCGTGCCAAATTTGCTGAATACTGGTCTCCGCTATTGGAAAAACTCATCCAGAGCTGGCTACGCATGGAGACGCTGCAGGTACTGCGCCGCACCCGCGCCACGCACGGACTGATGCTCCTGTTTGAGGACAAATACTCCTCCCTGGTCCGCAACAAGGGGAGGTTCCTGTTCCACGACGTTACGCGCATGCTGGGAGGGGGCACCATTACGCCGGAACTCAAACGGGACCTGCAATACCGCATGTACTGCCGTTACGACCATTGGATGCTGGATGAATTTCAGGATACGTCCCAGCCCCAATGGCGCGTCATCAAGCCTTTCCTGGATGACCTGGCGGAATCCAAGGCCGGAAATGAAGGCAGCATTTTCGTGGTGGGGGATATCAAGCAGAGCGTGTACCAGTGGCGCGGCGGAGACCCGGAGCTGTTCCGCTCCGTTTCTTCACAGCTTCAACTGGAACAACGCGGCATGTCCACTTCCTACCGCTCCGTCCAGCCTGTGCTGGATCTGGTCAACGATATTTGCGACTATGCCCGGACAGCGCCCGGGTGCGAACCCGCCGCCCTGGAACAATGGGGGGAATATCCGGAGCACCGGTGTGCCCCCCATCTGGAAGGCCGCCCCGGCGCCTCCCAAATCTGGCAGGCGCCCAAGGCGGAAAACGTCTCCGCCAATGACCTGGTATGCCAGGCAGCGGCTGATATTCTGGAGCGTACAGGGGCCCTGCGCCGCGGCCTGGAAACAGCGATACTGGTCAGTACGAAGAACCAGGCTCTTGTCATCAAGGAATGGCTGACGGATCACGGCATCCCCGCAGAAGTGTGTGACGACGTTCCGGTAGGCGTGGACTCTCCGCTGGGGAAAAACCTGCTGTACTTCTTCCGCTGGCTGCTGATGCCGGGAGATCCCTTTGTCGTCGGCCTGCTTACTCATTCCCCGCTCCGCCCCCTCATCACGCCGGGATGCCCGGAAAGCATGGAGTGGAAAGAATGGCGCCTCCTGCTGGAACGGGAGGGCTACGCCGCCGTCATGGAGGAACTGGAACGGCGCCTGCTCCGGGGAGGGACGGAACTGACGGACTTCCACCGCGACCGACTGGCCGTCTGGCAGAATGAGGCGGAACAGGTGGACGAACAGGGAGTTTCCCTGGATGAATGGATCAGGCGCATGGAGGACCTGACCCGGCGGGAAGATCCCGCCGCGGGAATTGTCCGCATCATGACCATCCACAAATCCAAAGGGCTGGGATTTGACATCGTCATCCTGCCCCAGATCGGCAGGGATACTCCTTTCGCAAACGCCACGCATTTGACTCACTTCGTCAAAAAAAACAGGGATGGTGGAATAGAAGGAATCATCATCAAACCGCCCAAAGAAATCTATCAAGAAATTCCGCAATTCCAGGAACTTTACCGGGAATGGCGCGCCCGGCAGCAATTTGACGGATTCTGCAAGCTGTATGTGGCGCTTACCCGGGCCAAGCGGGCTACCTACGTTATCCTCCCGTACCGGGAAGACAAGGGAGAAGAGACGGCAGATTCCATGTGGAAAGTGGTCCGTTCCTCTATCCGGTCCCTCAACCGGGGAACGGAAAACATACTTCCGGAATCCGGAGCGTCATGCCTGTACTCCCGCGGTCTTGAAGGGTGGTACGCGGAATTCCCGGAAATCATACACAAACGCGCGGAGGAAAGCGCGCTGAAATGGCCGGCGCAAAAACCGTTGGCCAGAGAACGGATATCCCCTTCCGGCCTGTCGGAGGAAGCCTCCCCGCTCCAGGGAGAAAAACACGCGGGCGCAGGGAAGGCCGCCGCGCTTGGTTCCGCCGTCCACGCCGTGTTTGAACGGATTACCCGCTGGGATGATGAAAACAAGCCGGAGTGGGCTCTCCACCCTGCTACGGAGGCGGAACGCATCGTAACGGAGTGCATGGGCATCCCATCCATCCGGGAACTTTTCACGCCTCCGGAAACAGCGCGCATCATGAAGGAACAGCGTATTGAAGCCATTGACGGGAACAACTGGATTTCCGGCATCATTGACAGGCTGATTCTTGATGACAAAGCCGCCGTCATCGTGGACTTCAAGACGGATCATGCCGAATCCCCGGAACAACTGCGCGAGCGCCACTCAAACCAATTGAATGCTTATGCCCGCATTGTGTCCAGAATCACCGGAATACCGCTGGAACGCATAACGCGCATCATTGTTTCCACTTGCTTAAAGGAAACCGTTCCCATCCAATAAGCCTTTCTTTCCGGACAAATCCGTTTCCCTGTATTTTCCCGCGCTTCATTCCAATTCCGGCTCATCTCCGGTATGGGAAAAAGGGGCACCCGGAAAACAGGCTGGAATAGAAATGCCCTGCCGCACAGACAGGAAGAGGAAAAACGCCAAATAAAAAACCGCTCCGTGTGAATTACGGAGCGGCGTTGATAACAAGGCTTTGTTGCTTTCCGGGTCAGGCCCTGCGGCGGCGCAGGAACAGAGCAGCAGCGCCCAGCAGGCTCAATGCTGCCGTAGCGGGTTCCGGAACCTGCGTCAGGGCAAGATAATTGAGGGCCGTCCGGCCGTAAGAGCTGGAACCATTCCCCTGAATCGTAAGGGTAAGCGTTCCATCTTCCCCCACGACAATGTTCTCCACCGAGGAATAAAGCCCTTTATTGGCGGTAGCGCTGGAAGTTCCAGCATTTCCCGGAGTCAGAACGCCGGAATTATCTCCCGTCACGGAAGAAATTTCGGCCCAGTTCCCGCTGGCGTCTGTACCGAAGCTTGTCCACACGGCATTGGAAGCATCGGCGTTTCCAATCGTCCAGGTCTGACCGGCAAACACGTCCTTGCCTGTGAAACCTCCAAAGATGGACAAGGCATATTCCCCGGCGGCAAGACCACTGAACGTTACGGTGAAATAACCGGAACCATCGGCCGTTTGCGTTAAAAGACCGTCACGAAAGGAGTCCCCCAGACTGAAAGGCATGCTGCCGTTGAAAGGATTTTTCCAATCGGCTTCTTCCTCAGCCGTCTTGGTGGTGGTATAACCGTTTTCCGATACATATCCTCCGGCCGTGCTCCACGCCAAAGAAACGCTTCCCGGCATGCTGCCCAAAGAGGCGGTGGCGTTATCATAATTCATATTGAGAGCGCCTTCCGTCGTGGCGTCACTGCGTCCGAAATCAATCTGTACCGTCGCCGCCTGTACTGCAAGCATGGTACCCGCGATCAAAGCTAAAGAAAATAAGGATTTCTTCATGACAAAAGAGAGTAAACCGGTTCAACAATCCGGTGTCAATGGAAATCATGAAAACTTAATCATATACTACATTTATTTTTTATGGCATCAGTCATCTTCCATCAAGATGATAGAAATATATAACATGTTTAATGAGAATAAAATGGATTTTTATTGAGACAACCCGGCACTCACCGGATTGTTGATCCGCGGACATTAGCCGGCAGCTAAATAAAAAAGGCCGCCCGGAAATGGATCAGTAAAACGGCAAAAAAATAAGCCGTCAAGGTTCTGGAACAGCCACCCGGATGCTTTCAATCCCCAAATACCGAGCCATGGAACGATTGATAAATTCATCCGGATTCTCGCTGCTCATGCGCCACATCACGGAAACATAAGGAGCCAACGGCACGGAATCATAAGGAGGAACCGTAATGTTTTTCTTGCCTTGTTCCAATTCACGGCGGATGAACATGTTCCGTTCCTCGCACTGGCGGTGGATACGGGGAAAAGCCTTCAGATATCCGGAGCATATCCACAGGGCCGCGCCAGCCGCCGCCAGCAGTACGCAGAATGGAATCCAGCGCCTTTGCACAGCCTCCATCCATACTCCGTACAACCCCAGAATGCCCGTCATCATCAACACCGTAGCGGAAAACATGGCGTGCCATGCCGGAATCACACGTACAAAAAAGCTGATTGCCATGGCATGAGCCACCAGAATAAACAGCAGGGAGGCGCACATGCGCCGCCCGGCCTCCCCCCGCCAGATTTTCATCCCCGCTTTCACAGTCAGCAGGATCAGAGCGGCGGCGGCAACGGCCAGCAACATTTTAGGAATCAGCATGAATTCATAAAAGGCGTTTACCAGTTCCGGAATAGCGCCGAAACGCTCTCCCCAGGAATGAAGGACGGCAGCGCCGCCCGCCGTTTCCGAATGAAGTCGGGCGGCATTTCCTGGAGCCAGCAGAAGAAAGGCCCCTCCCAACGCATGGAATCCCCAGCCAATGAAGAACCAGCGGGGGAGCACCATTCCCCGGCTGCGAGCGTAAAACCAGTACACGAACAGCATTCCCAGGGAAGCGGGAATCTGGTTCTCATTCGTCATGCCGGCGGCAAATGCCGTGACGCCTATCCAGAACCAGGAAAAAGGAGTGTCCCGAATCCGGGAAGTTCCTGCCCATAAGGAGCGGTACAGGCACAGGAAACCCAGCCAGATGGCGGCCGACCATGCGTAATTGGTCCCTCCGGACAGCCAGAACATCGTGATGCCCGGCCTGGATGAAGACGTAAGCAAAAGAAGCGCCCCTGCGGCAAACAGCAGCACATCCCGCCAGTTTCCGGAATTTACCCTTCTTCCCTGCGCCAGGAAAAACATCATCAACGCCAGGGAAAGAAGCATGAAAGGATTGACGGCCAGAAAAAGCCATTTTCCCGCCGTAGCCGTAAAAATAGCAAGGAATTCCCCCAGCCGGGGATTCCAGTGCATGTATGACCACCAGCACCGCTCCAGCACAGGCAGAAAGGCAAGGCGGTGGTCCGCCCCGAACACGGAATGCATCAAGCTGTCCCCGGTGAAAGGAGTCCACCAGGTAAGCAGCATGGCATACACAAGAAACGCCAGCACCACCACCCGGAACAGGAAACGCGCCGCCAGTGACTGCTTCATGGAACAAGCCGGAATAAAAATGCCGTCCGCAACTAATCCGCAACGGCCTTGAATACCGGAGTGGGCAGCTTGTCCGGCTTCTTGCCAAAGAAATCCCCCACGTCCTTGAATGTCACGAACAGGAAGAACCCCATCAGCAGGAACACAAAGCCGAACTGGACGAATTCCAAGACTTTTGCATTCAGGGGGCGCCGAAAAATCAATTCAACGGCATTCATGACCACATGGCCGCCATCCACCACCGGAAGAGGCAGAATATTCAGAATCGCCAGGTTCACGTTCAACACCACGGAAAACCACAGGGCCAGCTTCCACCCTTCATCCAGGGAGAACATCTTGTAAAACTGATTGGCAATTCCCACTGGTCCGGAAAGGTGCTCCACGCCCACGCTGCTGCCGGGGGCCACCACCTTCGCCAGGGTATCCCCCATCCATTTCAAACTTTGCTTGATCTGCGCCCACGGAGAAGGATGGACGGTGACGTCACGTCCCACGGAGCTCAGGTCCCAGCTCACGCCCAGAATAGGCTGCGCTCCCCTGAGCAGAGAGCCGTCCGCACTATTGTGCCAATTCTCAGGTAGCTTCCCCTGGATATTCACCTGCCTTGTCCCCCCATCCCTGTCCGTCACATCCAGCAGGAGCGGTTCATTCTTCTTCAGCAGAGCGTCCAGCGCGGCAGGGTTCCAGAGGCGTTCTCCGTTGGCGGCCGTAATCTTATCGCCCGGGTTCAATCCGGCCAGAGCGGCAGGAGAATTGGGAAGCACTTCCCCAATCACGCAGGGCATGGCCTGCATCAATCCCACCTGGCGCATGCCGGAGCGCTGCCACCAGGACGTTTCCGGAATCCGGAATCCGCAGGAAATTTCCATTTCTCCTTCATGTCCGGGCCTCTGCACCGTAAAAACCACACGGTCATGCTCGCCCAGCATGATCAATTCCCGCACGCCTTCCATATTGCCCGCCCACTTGTCCACAGGATGGCCATCCACCTTCACAATCTTGTCCCCGGGCAGAATGCCGGCCTGCGCCGCAGGACTGTCCGGCGCAACGAAACCGACCGTAGTCACGCCCATCTCCACATCCGGCTTGCCCACCATCCAGACGGCCACGGCAAACAACACAGCCAGCAGAAAAGAAGCGGCAGGCCCGGCGGCGGCCACGATAATCTTGTCCAGGGGAGTGACCGGCTTCAAATTCCTGGGAAGCTCCGCATGCCCTTCAATGGCTTCCATAGGAGCCATCTGTGGCAGGGAAACAAAGCCGCCGGCCGGAATCCAGCCCAGCCCCCACTGTACACCGTTCACCGTTTTTTTCCAGATGGGACGGCCAAACCAGATTTGAAACCTGTCCACATACAGACCGCGCCAGCGGGCAGCGAAAAAATGACCAAGCTCATGAATAAAAATCATGAAGTTAAACAACATCACCACGCCGAAAATAATGGCGATGGTGGTAAGAACGGAAAGAATGCTGTCCATGGTAGTTTTTGCTGTTCAGGTTGCCACAGAACGCTCCTGTGAACAAGCTTCAAAGATGTCCTAATGACAAAGTGAATGCTGATATTCCGAACGGATTTCAAAAGATGCCGGCGACCGGCACCGTTATGTCCGGACATGAAAACAGCCTCCGGAAAATTATTTCCGGAGGCTGTCGGTTAACGTTTACTGAACAGATGGATGCTCCCGCACATTCAGGCGCGGAGAGCGGCGCCATCCTTGGCTTCAATGGCTTTCTTCGCTTGAGCAAAGATGGCGTCAAAAGCCTTTTCGTCAGAGACGGCCAAATCGGCAAGAACCTTGCGGTCCAAATCAATATTGGCGGCTTTCAAGCCTTCCATAAAGCGGGAATAGGTCAGACCGCGGTCGCGGACGGCAGCGGAAATACGGGCAATCCAAAGACGGCGGAATTGTCCCTTCCGACGCTTGCGGTCACGGTATTCATACTGCCAAGCCTTGTAAACAGCATCCTTGGCGTAGCGGAAGAGTTTGCTGCGGAAACCGCGGAAACCCTTGGCGCGCAAGAGAATGCGCTTACGGCGCTTGCGAGAGGCCGGTCCATTAGTGGCACGTGGCATAGCTTATTTCTATTTCTATCTTGAACAGACTGTTCTTCCTCACCTCCCTGCAGTCTCGCCTGTTCTTATCTTCTCATCGGAAGAAGGCTGCATGAAGGCCCCCCGTTCAGCGGGGGGAAAGCTCGGCATTAGTCGAGCGTTTCCGCGGTTTAGGCGAAAGGCAGGTTCTGCTTGACTGCCCAGACTTGCGTCTCGTCCACCAGAGCCACCTTGCCAAGCTGGCGCTTGCGCTTGCTGGACTTCTTCTGGAGGATGTGGCGCTTGCCCTGTTTACGGCGCAGTACCTTGCCCGTGCCGGTAACCTTGAAACGCTTGGCGACTGCCTTGCGGGTTTTATTGATACCACCTTTGCGGGTCATGGTGGAAGGAGATTACAGGCTTTTTCCAAATACGCAAGTATTTTTATGATTTTTTCCGTCAGACTACATCAGACGGTATCTGCGTCGCATATTGTCCGTCGCCTTCTGATGCAGGCGATTGCATAAAGAAACAAAATGGGGAGCGTCATGATGACAGGCAACAGGTAGCGGATCTCGTAAGTGGTGGCAACCGCTCCAATCACAAGAACGGTCCCATAAAAAGGGACGAAAGGGATCAGATATTTCCAGCGCCGGAACATGCAGACAAGAAGCAAAGTGATGAAACAGCCATAATACAGACACAGCTGGGGAGACCGTCTCACGCAGGCATTGGGAGACATGTTCCATACCATCTGGCTGTTCAAAAGGAGGATCTTTGCCGCTTTCAGAGGGTTATCGACAGCGACGGAGAAAAACAAGCGGGTGATCATTTCCCCTTTATCCGTCAGGGTTGTATTGAACGAATATCTGGCCCCAATTTCCAAGGAAGGGAACAGACCGCTCCAAAGATATTTCTCGCCGCGCGCAGTCGACACAACAGGGTGCAGGGAATCATGAAAATGATGATAACGTTCCAGAATCATTTCCCTGGGCATGATTTCCCGTTCAATAAGTCCCATATCCTGCTCGCTCACATGCCCCCCTTCCGCAACGACATCGCAAATGACATGCGCCATTTTGGCATACCTTGTGCCTGTTCTCTGTTGATCCGCATGCAACGCTTCAGGAAGTACGGCGGAGGCAAACAGCCAGCATGCCAGAGCAGCCGATAAAGGAATCCACAGGCGACAACGCACCTCTTTCTGACGCAGCATGCAGCACGCAAGCACAGCAATGGTAAGGAAAAACGGAACGCTTCCGTCGTAGCGAAAACACCCCATTCCCGCCAGACCCAGAGCAATCATCCACAGGGACGATTTTCCCGTCTCCAGCATCTCCATGCAAAGGCCAAGAGTCAAAGTCATCACGGAAATGGCATAGGGCGTATCCTTAATGACGGTCGTCACCAGATTGAATTGGTAAATGCTGAACAGAATCGCAGCAAACACGATGCATGCGGGAATTTTTTCACGGATCCCCCAGGAAAGCATCATCAGCAAAACAAACAGAAAGAGCAATAACTGGACTAGAACGATTGCATGAATATGATGCCAGATTCCTAAAATTCCTTCGCAAAACAATGTGTGGGTCAACGTGTGGGTGACGCCATAATGTCCGCTGAGGATCTGCGGATATTGACAATGTTCAAAGTCCCAGCAAGTTGCTGTCCCTGTGCGCATCCAGACGAGCGCCAGTACGAGCGCAATCAGCCCCGCAACGCCCCACTTCTGTCGTTGATTCCAGTTTGACTGATGCTCTGCGCCATACCACAAAATGCTGTTCAAAGCTTGAAGAGACAGACACAGCGCCGCAAACATAAGACAGAATACACCCGCATTCCTTAAAATTGCCCTCGCGTCGTTAAAGCAGAATCCTTCCACGCTGAACACATAAGATAAAGGGAAAAGAACCAGGGCGCCAGGAACGGCAAAAAGAACAATCCATCGCCAAGGGACGGCGTGTTCTTTTACGGGCATTTTCCATAAAACAAACAGAGAGCAGATGATGATCAGGGCAAACGAAACGGAGAACATGGCAAACAGGGGGGCAAAATGCCGTCTATTTGCTAACGGATTAGAAATCCGTTGTTATCCGCAACGCCTGTTCATATGCTAAAAGCGTTTATAATGAGAAAAATACTTCTGATCCAGGGATAAGCAGCAACATTTTCATGCACGCTTGAATATGCGTAAATGGCCCTTTTAGAACATTTTACCTTGACAACGGATTTCTAATCTGCGTTAGCGTCACACCCTCACATCTCTTTCAGCAATTAAGCGATCACTCGAACATCACATCGTCCCCAAAAAACAGGGATGCGAAGAGCAGGAAAGAAGCATGGAACAGTCGTATTGCCGGAAATTGAATTCAGACAAACACTCCTCCTTCATGCTTTTTTGCCGTCACCGCGCATTCTTCTGATTTCATCCCGAATCAAGGCGGCGCGTTCAAATTCCAAATGGGAAGCAGCCTCCTTCATTTCCGCCTCCAGCCTGGCGATGCGTTCTTCCAGCCCATACCCGGCTTCATCCTCCGCTACGCGGAAAGACTCTTCATCATCCTCGGCATACAACTTCAACTGCCCCTGTTCGGAACGGCTCACCGTCTGGGGAACAATGCCGTGTTCCCGGTTGTATCTCTCCTGAATGCCCCGGCGGTAATCCGTCAGCTCAACCAGCCGTTTGATGGAATCCGTCATCACATCCGCAAACAAGACGCACTCTCCATTCAAATGCCGCGCGGCGCGGCCCGCCGTCTGCACCAGGGACGTCTCATTGCGCAAAAACCCCTCCTTGTCCGCATCCAGAATGCACACCAGGGAAACTTCCGGCAAATCCAGCCCTTCCCTGAGCAGGTTAATGCCTACCAGAACATCTATCTTCCTGGCTCTCAAAGCACGCAAAATTTCCACGCGCTCAATCGCATCCACATCCGCGTGAATATAGGACACCTTCAACCCTACCCCTCTCAGGTACTCCGTCAAATCTTCCGCCGTCTTCTTGGTCAGCGTCGTAACCAGCACGCGTTCATTTTTGGCGACGCGTTCATTGCACATGGCAATCGTCTCGTCAATCTGCCCTTTCAACGGGCGGATGGTAATCTTCGGCTCCAGCAGCCCGGTAGGCCGGATAATCTGCTCTACAATCAGAGGAGTGGAACGCCTGGTAGGGTCAAATTTTTCCACCGGTTCCGTGGATGGGCTGGGAGTGACGCGAATGTCTTTGGGGGAGGTAAACAGGATTCCTTTGAACCCTTCCGGAGCCTTCTCTCCGGATCTGGCGGCACGGCGCACGGGAATATACGTCTTATTATCCGCACGGCAATTCACCAGTTCAAACGGCCCCGGCGTAGCGGAAGCATACACTATCTGGTTCTGCCTTTCCATAAACTCATGGAATTTCAAGGGCCTGTTATCCAGGGCGCTGGGCAGACGGAAACCATGCTCCACCAGAATATTTTTGCGGCTCCGGTCCCCCTCGTACATGCCGCCCAGCTGCGGCACCGCCACATGACTTTCATCAATCAGGGTCAATGAATCCTTGGGAAAGAAATCCAGCAGGGTGGACGGCGCACTTCCGGGCAGGCGGCCGGACAAATGGCGGGAATAATTCTCAATCCCCTTGCAGAAGCCCAACTCTTCTATCAGCTCCAAATCATAATCCGTGCGCAATTTCAACCGCTGCGCTTCCAGAAGGCGCCCATGCTTCTCAAACCAGCCTATGCGGTCCTCCAGCTCCTCCCGGATAGCCTTCAACGCCGCCGCCCGTTTCTCCGGAGCGGCCACATACTGTTTGGCCGGAAAAAACGTGTAGCTCCCCAGCCGCTCCCTCACGCGCCCGGTGGCGGAGTCAATCAAAGAAACCCGCTCCACCTCGTCGCCGAAAAACTCCACGCGGATTGCCTCACCTTCCGAATAGGCGGGAAACACCTCCACCACCTCTCCGCGCACGCGGAACGTGCCGCGGGTAAAATCAAAATCCTGCCGCTCGAACAGGCGTTCCACCAGATGCTTCAGAAATACGTCCCGGTCCATGACGTCCCCCTCGCGCATGCGCAGTGTCAGGTTCCTGTAATCCTCCGGAGTGGACAGGCCGTAAATGCAGGAAACGGACGCCACCACAATCACGTCCCGCCGCGTCATCAGGGAATTCATGGCATTCAGGCTCAGGCGGTCCAACTCATCATTAATGGCGGAATCCTTCTCAATATAGGTGTCGGAGCTGGCGATATACGCCTCCGGCTGGTAATAATCGAAATAGGAAACGTAGTAATCCACCGCGTTATTCGGAAAGAAGCTCTTCAGCTCCGAATGAAGCTGCGCGGCAAGCGTCTTGTTATGGGAAATCACCAGCGTGGGCCTGTTCATCCGGGCAATCAAATTCGCCATGGTGAATGTTTTGCCGCTTCCGGTCACTCCCAGGAGCCCCTGGTGCTTGTTTCCCGCCTCCAGAGACTTGAGCAGCTTGCCGATGGCCTGCTCCTGATCCCCGGAAGGCTTGAAGGAGGAATTCAACTCAAAAGACGACATACGCGATGCCGTCAGTATAATGCCCCCATCCCGCCGGGCTAGGACAATGTTTGACAATTTCCCCCTCCTGACCCAGTATATGCGGCATGTACATTCCCACACAGGAAGAACGGTATGCAAAAAAAGGGCTTGTTTCCCTCATCCTGTGCGTCGTGGTCCCTTCCTGCCTGTATGTCTCCCTTCTGTCCAAGCAGCTGATGATGGTGCGCGGGCATGAATGGGAAGCTGTCATGAAACTCTTTCTGGCGTTCACCTACCCGCTGGCGGCCCTCTTCGCCATGACGGGCATTCCGTTCTTCTGGTGGTCTGTGGGCATCTCCCTGGCGGTTCACGCCGGCATCGTCGCCTGGCTGAAAATAACGCCTCTCCTGTCCCCTAAAAAAGCCGTCTGCATCGCCCTGTGCCTGGGGATGCTGGACTTTCTGTTCGTGAAACTATTTCCTTTTCCGGCACAAATCATGGGATAAACCTGCCCGGGAAAACATCCGGACAGGACAAAAACCGGTTCAGGACTGCTTTAGCTGGCTCAAGAATCTTCTTAATTTCACGCCTCGTTGTTTGGCATCAGTATCGCACTCCTCGTACGCGAAACACTGCGCCCCGGAACCATCACCGGCGGCCAACACCAGCTTGGGATAAAACTTTCCTTTCTCCAGAACTTCCTTCACAGAATCAGCTACCAAGGATTTTCCATCCTTTACCGGCAGACAAACCAGGACGTACTCAATACCTTCTCCTTCTAATCCGGAGTAAATGTGCCTTTGGGGAACCAGACATCCACCCATGAATGGAAAATGCCGCCAGAAAGCAGATACCCAACAGGGCAGCTAATTTTCCTATGGGTTCTCACCACAGGTGCTTTCCACAAGCGCATCAAAGGTAAAAACTCCTGTTTAATCTTGAACGCCAGAGCCTGGTATGGCAGAGTGCGTCCGCCCGTTCGTTGCGCCTGTGGCGAAATTGGTAGACGCGCCAGACTTAGGATCTGGTGCCGAAAGGCGTACAGGTTCGAGTCCTGCCAGGCGCACCAAACCAATATAATCCGAACCAAATCTTCTTAATCGGAGATGGGTTCGGATTATTTGTTTTCTTCGAGAAATTCGAGGATACGCATTTCAGAAACGGCGTGGTAAAGCGTCCCGAATCCAAACCCAGAGGGCCGAGAAAACCAAAGCTGGTAAAGGATAAGGAGGACAATTATGAAAACCATTAAAAGCTGTGAATTCAACATGGACACTGGCTGTGTGGAGCTGCGGTTTCAGGACGGCAGCATGATCTCCATCGACTGCACCGCCGTGGAAAACGAAGTGGCGGATAATCTTTATGAGCGGTCGGAGCTGGACTACCTCATCTACAACGACCCGCTGGCTTATGCAGACCTTATTCTGGACGGCGACGTTGAGGCGTATCTGAACGCCGTCACGGAGTATAAGCCCTACGAAAACTGAATAAACGCACAAAAGGGAATGACGGTCCGCCATCCCCTTTGCCATGCTGTTTTAGGAGTATATATCCCTTGGATTTGTCTTATATCTATCGTTAGGCGACGTTCTCGCCGTCGCTGTCCTTGTCCGTTTTTGCCCCGTCCCGTGCCGCCTTCCATTCGGCAAATTCCCGCTGCCCTTCCTCACTCTCGTAAAAGGCGAGGATATCCGGCAGCAGAATTCGGGCGATGTTCTCGATCTCATGCTGCGGGATGCCGCTGTTGTTGGTGAGCTTTTTCCGCCTGCTCAAGTTGCACCTCCGAAAAAGTATTTTGCCGCAGCTTTCTCCTGTGCGGCGGAGGAATGGCGTCTTGAGCGTCTTTTGCCGTCTGTGCTTTTTCCCTTCGCATCCTTCCCCTTTCCTATCTGAAAATGAAAACGCAGCCGCCTGTCAAGCCTTTCGGCCCGTCTGCGTCTGCATGGTGTCCTGTGTCTGCAATTGTGCTTTTATTATAGCAGCGATGGGGCTGCACGTCAATACCACGGGAATGGAGCGGCTGACAGCGTAATTTGGGCAGCGGCTACCGAAATTATTCTGTGGCTTGCAAATTGGCAAGGGCGGTAGCGCAGCAGCCGGCAGCCGCGCTTTTTGGCAGACAAGGCGGGCAAGCACAGCTTATGCCTGCCCGCCCCCAAAATATAATAAATCCCTCGGCGCGAGCTATGGTCTTTGCAATATCTTGTTGACCGATGCAAAAAAGTATGTTAGTATGTATACAAGCATACCTATTGGGAGGCAAAAAGAATGGTTGAAAACGAGCAGAGCTTTGGAGAGTATCTTCGCCAGCTGATAAAAGACTCCGGGATAACGCAGCATAAATTCTACACAGAACTGGGTATCCGGAAGCCATACTTTTATGATATTCTCGCCGGGAGAACTAACCCACCACCATATCCGCTTCAGTTAAAGGCAATGGAAATACTGCAAGCAAGCAATTAAACCAGAGAGAGATTTTTTGACTTGGCGGCAAAAGGCAGAAATGAGTTGCCGGCAGATATAGCAAGGTACATTGATGAAAATCCGGATGCGCTCAAAAGCATTCGGGAAAAAATGAAATTGGCATCATGCCAATAAGCAAAGGAGAAGTAACGATGCCAAGTGAACAGAAGATCATCGTAATCCCGGACGGAAAAATATGTGACTATATTGACGACAAATTCCGTAACGATACCCCGGAAGAGTATGTTCGGCAAACTATCGAGAAACGACTCGTGAACGAGCATAAGTATCTGCCGGAGCAAATTAGAATCGAATATACCTTGCAGGTTGGTTCAAACAAACCTCGCGCAGACATTGTAATCTGGGAAAAAGGTGCAGACCAAACGCAGGGTACAATCAAGTTGATAATCGAATGCAAAAAAGAGACGGTTGACGCTCGTAATGCCAAGGACGGCATTGCGCAGCTAAAATCATATATGTCTGTTTGCCCAAACTGTGAGTGGGGCATGTGGACCAACAGTGTCCAAAAGTATGTTTTCCGCAAAGCTGTTGATGCCGCCGGAAATATTACATTCATGGAGTACAACGATATTCCCGCCGCAGACGGTAATTTGGATGAGGTCAACCGTCCCAGCAGAACGAGCTTAAAAAACGCTTATGACGACAATCTTTTATTCGTTTTCAAGACTTGCCATAATCACATTTATGTGAATGATGGCATGCAAAAGCAACCTGCGTTCTTTGAACTGCTCAAGGTGATTTTCTGCAAAATTGAGGATGAGCGTAATATTCCGAATCCGCTTGAGTTTTATACGACATCGGAGGAGCGTTCTAACCCCGACGGACAGTTGACCGTTCAAAAGAGAATCGGAAAAATCTTTCAGCGAGTTAAGAAACGTCATGGAAAAATTTTCGATGCCAATGACGAAATTAAACTCAGCCCGAGGAGCCTCGCATATATCGTCAGCGAGTTGCAGCGATACAGCCTGCTCAATACCAAAATTGACATCAAGGGCAAAGCCTACGAGGAAATCGTAGGGGCTAATCTCCGCGGTGATCGCGGTGAGTTTTTCACGCCTCGCAATGTTATGAAAATGGTGGTTGAGATGGTAAATCCACAAGTTGACGAGCATGTATTGGACAGTTCCTGCGGTACGGGCGGTTTCCTCGTCATGGCAATGACACATGTAATTGACCAGCTTGAGCAGCAGTTTTCAACTTCTCTCGGCATCAAGCGGGAAAACTGGGATTCGGATACTCTCCGGGCTTTTCAGGACAGGATCTCCGAGATGGCATCCTCTAACTATTTCGGCTTTGACATCAATCCCGACCTGGTAAAGGCCACAAAGATGAATATGGTCATGAATAACGATGGCAGCGGGAATATCCTGCAAACAAATTCCCTGCTTCCTCCGCACGAGTGGTCTGATGACTTCCGCTCACGCCTTGCCGAAGCCCTTGGTATAAATAAAAATACGCTCCGTAACCATAGTTCGATTGGCTACTTCAATGTAATCGTCACCAACCCACCCTTTGGGAGCAAAATACCGATCAAGGACAAGAACATCCTTGAGCAATTTGAGCTTGCGCATATTTGGGATTGCGACAAAGAAACGGGCGTTTGGAAGAAAACCTCGCGCCTGCAATCCTCCGTGCCGCCGGAAATTTTGTTCATTGAGCGCTGCACTCAATTTCTCGCACCGGGCGGGCGTATGGGTATCGTGCTGCCTGATTCGATTCTCGGTTCTCCCGGCTTGGGCTATATCCGCGAATGGATGATACAAAATCACAGAATCGTTGCCAGCATCGACTTGAACGCTGATACATTCCAGCCTCGCAACGGGACGCAGACCTCCGTTCTGATCCTGCAAAAGAAAACGCAGGAGCAGAGAGATGCGGAAGAAAAGAGCGGCAAAATGGCTGACTACAACATCTTTATGGCGATGATCGAAAAGGTCGGGCATGACAAGCGAGGCAATCCCCTATTCAAGCGTGACAAGGAGGGCAACGAAATCCTTGTGCCGGATACAAACAGTGTGCTTGTGCTTGGAGAAACGGGAGACGGGCAACGCACTGTGTCACATGAGCAAAAGGTAAAAGTTGAGGATGATCAGACTCCCGATCTCCCGGCGATATTCGCTGAGTGGAAAAAGCAGGAGGGATTGGGATGGTAACTTCAAATCTCGCTTTCAAAGAGAAAAACAGCATTGAGCCGGAAGTCGTTGTCAACGAGAGCCCGGTCAAGTGGTGTGCAGTTGCGCTTTCGGACGTTGTTGCCCGCGGGAAAAGACTTGAAGCGAGTGTATTTGATGTTGAGGCAAAACAGGCACGAATGTTGATCTCAAAAGGGAAATACCCTCAGAGCTTCATCGGCGGCACAGATGGAATGGTATCGTCGTATGTTTGTGGGCGGTTTAAGCGTATATGGGTAGAAAAATCCGATATGCCCATTTATCAGCCATCCAGTATTGTCGATATTAAGCCAACTCCCGATGGATACATTTCGGCGAAAACGAAAACGAATATCGGCAATCTGCGTGTAAAAGAAAATCAAATTCTGATGACATGTTCTGGAACAATCGGAAAAGTCTCCTTTGTGTCACGGACGCTCGCAAGCAAGATTTTTAGTCACGATCTGTTGAGAATTGATTGCAGAAAGCCGGATGAGGCTGGTTATATATACGCCTTCCTTAAAAGTAAAATAGGCAACAAGATACTGCTTACCAATAGTTATGGAGCCGTAATCACTCACATTGAGCCGGAGCATCTTGCCACAGTTCCTATTCCCGATGCGCCGACGATGCTCAAAAAGAAAATCCACGATCTGATTGTGCGTTCTTATGAGCTGCGTGATGAATCCAACGATCTGATCGACCAAGCCACCGCATTGTTAATCGGCGAGCTGAAGCTGCCTGATATCGACGCTTTTGATGTTGGCCTCTACAAAAAAGCCGCCCCGGTGGACACCTTCAGCGTAAAGCTGAGCAAGATGTCCGGACGACTTGACGCTTCCTACCATGTGCCGATTGTTAACGCCATCGTTGAACATCTGAGGCAGCATGCCGAGGAAGTGACAACGGTCGGCGATTCCCGCATCAGCCGAGAGGTTATCCTGCCGGGCCGCTTCAAGCGCGTATATGTTGACGAGGGGTATGGACGGGTGCTAATTGGGGGCAAACAATTAAGCGAACTTGACCCTTCTTCAAAAAAGTACCTCTCCACCGCAAAGCACGATAAGATGTTGAAGAAGTCGGAAGTACACGAAGGCACGACACTGATTACAAGAAGTGGTACGATAGGAAAAATTGCGATTGTCCCTAAACACTGGGAGCACTATATTCCATCTGACCATATCATCCGCGTCATTCCTGCAAACAAGGATATAGCCGGCTATTTGAATATCTTTCTTGCATCGGATTACGGGAAAGTGCTTATTACCCGGTTTACATACGGCTCGGTTGTTGACGAAATTGACGACAATCATGTTCGTCAGATAGCGATTCCTTTGCTCAAAAACCACACGGTTCAGAAAAAGATAAATGATCTTGCACTGGAGGCAAATGAGAAGCGATATCAAGCCTATCTTCTGGAGCAGGAAGCATTGCAAATCATGGACAGGGATGTTATCTATGCAAAGAAGTGACTGCGGTTGCTAAGCTGATTTTAACTCCATTTAGCGTTGCAAAAGGCAGTCCAACGGTTTCTATAAGGAACACCGCCGGATTGCCTTTCTCTGCTCCCGCGAACGAAATCTAACATGGTGAACTAATGTGGCAAGCAGGGCAAAGAGGGCCCTCTTTGCTGCTCTTGCCGCCGTGCGAACCCTGTTGGCTTCACACTTGGCAAGCAAGGTGGCTTGGAGCCACTTTTCGCTTGTTGGGGAAATTTGTCCCCAAGCCCCTTTGAACGATTTTTGCAAAATCGGCTGCGCTCCTGCGGAGCTTTCTTCGCCTGCGGCGCGTCAGAGAATCGCGGCGTTATGTGAATGTGTCATTGACATGTTCTCTGTTTCCGGGTTTTCTTGAAACAGAAAAGGAGGTGACGCAGCCTTGAAAATCATCGGTGAACGGCTGCGAGGTTTGCGTGAAAGCGTCAGGCTCTCGCAGGCAAAGCTGGCAAAGGAATTTGACGTTTCCCAATCCTCTCTCGCCCGGTATGAAATCGACGATTCCACGCCCTCCCCAGAGGTTTTTCTGAAATACGCCGACTACTTTGACGTATCGCTGGACTACATTTTCGGCAGGGCGGACGACCCCCACGGCATGATCTACAACAACTGCGTGAAGTTCGGCCTGAACAATCCCGAAATGGCGCGGTTCGTGGAAATGTGCTTCGACCCCGGCACGGCTATGAACGAACGATTGAAGGCAACGCTTGTGCAGATGCTCTCGGAGGTGGAAAAGAAATGAAAGCCGTCATCTACGCCCGCTATTCCTCCGACAGCCAGCGAGAGGAAAGCATCGAAGGACAGCTTCGGGAATGTGCCGCCTTTGCCGAGAAAAACGGCATCACGGTATTGCGGCATTACATCGACCGCGCGTATTCTGCAAAGACCGATAACCGCCCGGAGTTCCAGAGCATGATCAAGGACAGCGGCAAGCGGCTGTTTGATATAGTGATCGTCTGGAAGCTGGACAGGTTCGCACGAAACCGCTATGACAGCGCCCGGTACAAGGCCACGCTCAAAAAGAACGGCGTGAAGGTCGTATCCGCCACTGAGATTATTTCAGAGGGCGCGGAGGGCATCATTCTCGAATCCGTCCTCGAAGGCTATGCGGAATACTACTCCGCTGACCTCTCCGAAAAGGTCATTCGCGGCATGACGGATAACGCCCTCAAGTGCAAATTCAACGGCGGCATGATGCCCATAGGTTATGTGATCGACGCGGAGCAGCACTTCCAGATCGACCCGCTGACCGCGCCGTTCGTGCTGGAAGCCTTCAAGCGATATGACGGCGGAGAAACCATTTCCTCCATTATGAATTGGCTGAACGAGCAGGGGCTTACCAACACGCGGGGGCAGAAAATGACATTCAATAGCGTGGGGCATACACTCCACAACCGGCGCTATATCGGGGAGTTCCGATACCGCGATGTGATCCCCCGCCATCGTACCGCAAGACCTCTTTGACCGGGTGCAGGAGAAGCTGGCGAAGAACAAAAAGGCCCCGGCGCGTCACAAGGCCGAGGACGATTATCTGCTGACCACCAAACTGTTCTGCGGCTACTGCGGGGCCTATCTCTGCGGCGAGAGCGGCACAAGCCGCACGGGAAAGGTGCATCACTATTACAAGTGCGTTTCCGTCAAAAAGAAGCGCACCGAGTGCCACAAGAGGCCCGTCAGGAAAGAATGGATCGAGGATTTGGTGGTCGGTGAAACCATGAAAATGGTCATGGACGACAAAGCAATCGAGGCCATCGTGTCCATGCTCATGGACTTGCAGGACAGGGACAATGTGAACGTGCCGCTGTATGAGCAACAGCTCCGTGAGGCGGATACTGCCATCAGCAATCTTCTCAACGCCATCCAGCAGGGCATCCTGACGCGCTCCACAAAGGAGCGGCTGGAGGAGCTGGAAAACCGCCGCGACGAGCTTGAGAACAGGCTTGCCTGCGAAAAGCTGGCGAAGCACAAGGTCAGCGCGGAGTTTATGACCTTCTGGCTCCACCGCTTCCGCAAGCTGGACGTGCGGCAACAGAGCCACCGCAAGATGCTCATCGACACCTTCATCAACGCGATTTTCCTGTACGATGATAAAATGGTGATCACCTTCAACTACAAGGAGGGCACGAAAACCATCACCTTCGCGGAATTGCAGGAAGCTATCAGCAACAAAAACGGTTCGGATTTGGATTGCCTTGTTGCACCATTTCACAATATAAACATATCATTAACAGTGATTACCTATATTTCTTGAGGAAAGGGGCAATGAATGCCGTCCCCAGTCCAATCAGGGCAATCAGGGAGAAAGACCACCGGAGGGAAGAAGCATGGGCGATATGTCCGATGACCGGAGGCCCCAGCAGGAATCCCAGAAAGCCGATGGTAGAGACGGAAGCCAGCGCCATGCTGGGAATCATTTTCCGGGATTTCCCGGCCATGCTGTAGCAGAGCGGGACAATGGAAGAGGTGCCAAAACCCACCAGCAGGAAGCCCAGCGTGGCTGACCACAACATCGGGAACAAGACGGAGACCAGCAACCCGGAGGAAATGAGGATGCCGCTGGCGCGCAGAACCCGCACAGGCCCGAAGCGCATCACCAGGCGGTCTGCCGTAAAACGCCCCAGGGCCATGGTGCTCATGAATGCCACGTATCCCATCTGCACCAGCCCCGGGCCAGGTTTTACCACACTTTCAAAGTATACGCCGCTCCAGTCAAACATGGTTCCTTCGCTCACCATGCTTCCGAAGGCGATCAGTCCGATGACCAGTTCATAAGAATCCATGCTCCGGAACATGCCGCCTCCCTGGGAGGAGGAACGCCGGGCATCCCTCGGCAGAAGAGAGGGGGAAAAAACGGCCAGAATAATCATGCATATCAGGAAAATGGTGATGAAATGCGTCTCCGCAGAAATATGCCAGTCCACCATGGCTGCTCCCAGCAAAGCTCCGAAAAAACCCGCCAGGCTCCATAAACCGTGGAACCGGGCCATGATGCTGCACTGGTACAGCCGTTCCACTCCCACTCCCTGCGTATTGACGGATATATTCGTCAGATTGGCGGCTACCCCAAAGAAAAACAACCCGGCCGCCAGTTCCCAGAAAGACCCCGCCATCCCCAGGCATACAAGCACGGCAGGATAAAAGACGGATGCCGCCATCAGTATTTTCCGGCTGCCGCAGCGGCCAACCAGGTAACCGGACAGCGCCATGGCGGACATCTGCCCCACCGGAACGGCAAAGAGCACGGAGCCCAGGTCGGCATCGTTCATCCCCAATGCGCTTTTAATATCCGGGATGCGGGAGGCCCAACTGGCGAATACCAAACCCTGAAGAAAATAAAAGGCGCTGACCGACAGTCGGTAAACACCTTGCGTGGTTTTGGGAAGAGGCACATTCATGCTGCATTTCCTGACTGCGCAAACGCTACCCCTATTCCCTTTTCCTGGCAAGAGAAATCATCTTTTATACAATAAGATGTTACATGCAAAAAAGTCATCCGGGAAAAGGACAGGATTTACGGATATTTCACCCCCCGCCATTTTTCCAAAGCAATTTTTCTTTCACATAAAAAACGCCGTATTCCTCATGGAACACGGCGTCAGGGAGAAGGAACAAAAACGGTCAACGGGGATCGTGGTGCCAGTTCAGAGCGCCCTTGCCCAGCGCATACAGGTAGGCCACCAGCAAAATGCCGATAAAAATGCACATGGCCGTGAACGATTCCGGATTCATCATAATATAGTCCCGGAAATTGACGGCCCAGGGATAGAGGAATACTACTTCCAAGTCAAAAATGACAAAGAGCATGGCCACCATATAGAATTTTACGGAGAACATGGGGGCACCTTCCCCCATGGGAATCATCCCGCATTCATAGGGGATGTCCGCAGGTTTGCGCACGGAAGAACGTTTGCCCATCAAGATACTGAGCAACAAGATCATGCCGGCCAGCCCCAAGGCGGCCGCCACCTGCACGAGCACTGAAAAAAATTCCTGATTCATGACGTCTGGCACGGATGTACCACAGACATTCCGGAAAAGCAAAACTAAAAAGGGCAACAGCTTTCATGCTGACGGGAGAGACGGGGAAATTCCGTCTCCCGCCCTGCCAGACAGTACAAAGGCAACAAGTCCGTTTCATGGAGGCGCCAACGGAATCCTGAGGGAAGATTTTCCCCTGCGCGCAGAAGGCAAACCGGGCATTTTCCGGTGAAAACGCGGAGCGGCACCAGCCGACAACGGGAAGCGCCCCCTTCATTGCCGCGAATAACAGGATTATGCTCCCATCAAATGGAACATCCACCTCCCGGCCGCTTCCATCAAAATAATGCACCCCGCCAATATTCCCAAAAAAATTCCCGCCAACTTGAGCAGCAGAAAGCCCATTCCCAGAAAAACACCGCCTATGCAAGCGAACACGGCCATCACCAGCATCTCAAAACAATCTGACAAGAACATCAGCATAACCCTGATTTCATTCCTCCCTGGCAATTAGGAACGGGGTCTTCTGCAATCCCCGGCCCTTTCCTGCGGAGAACAGGCTTCCAACATCTTTTCAAGTATCTGCATCACTCCGTTTTCTTCATTGGACGGCGCCTCGAGGGCAGCCATGGAACGGATTTCCGGCACGGCATAGCTGAAGCGCGCCTGCCGCATCATCGGGGCGTCATTCATCTGATCCCCGAACACCATCGTCTCCTCCGGAGAAACTCCCAGTTTCCGCTGAATCAATTCCAGGGCGGCCCCCTTATTGGCCTCTTTCCGGCTGATATCCATCCATTTCTCTCCGGACACCGCCACCTGGAAACCATGTTCCAGATGCTTCAGCCGGGGATAACTGTTTTCCCCGGCGCCCAGAAAATCATACACTGCTATTTTCAGAAATCTGTCCCCCTGCACATCCAGCAGATTCCCCACTTCTTGACAGCGTGTGTAATATTTGCGGGCCTCCCGGACGAATTCCGGCTGTTTGTCCTCAATATATGCGGAATCCCGCCCTGCGAGGACGATGCAGGTCCCTTCAATGCGCCTGATCCCGGCAATCAAACCGGCTACCGTTTCATGATCCATATCCAGAAGCAGCCACTCTTCTCTCCCCTCCGCCGCATAGGCGCCATTCTCGGCAATGAACAGCATCCGGTCCGCCACAGGGGCAAAGGTTCGTAGCAACCCGTCATACTGGCGTCCGCTTGCCGCCGCAAAACGAATGCCGCGAAGCTCAAGCTCCTTAAACAAGGAAAAAAACGCAGGGTCCAGCTCTCCCTTTCCATTAAGCAGCGTCCCATCCATATCGGACGCAATAAGTTTGACGGAATCCATAACGTTGCCAGAATCATCGTTTGTCCTCTCTTCCAAGGCAAGAGCGGCTTCAGACAGCACGGACCGGACTATGAAAGGAGAAAGCAGCGGGCCAACAGCGGAGATAGAGTTTTCCCCTTCGTCTTACGGGAAACTTTCTATTTCTTCCATCAACCTCCGTTTCCTTTATTTTACCGTGATTGCAACAACGACAAATGCAAATAATTTGAAATCAACCGCACATCTGCAATATCTAACATATTATACCGGATTGCAAATCCGGA
>NZ_DKYW01000014.1:0-22758 GCF_002493465.1 Akkermansia sp. UBA7090 | reverse complement strand
AGAGACGGAAATGGCGGCGGTCAGTGTCTTGGTCCGCTGTTTCTTCAATTCCGCAAGAGCGTCTTCAGTACTTTCAATATGCAGACTCATACAGTATATGAAGGTTTCTGAGGATAATATAATGTTTCACCGGCTGGTGACGAGTTCAAAAATTTTAATGGTCTGTCAAGTTGTAAATGACCAGATGTGAATAAAATAAAATTTTATAATGAAGGATTTATATTATTTGCATCATTGGTTCGGTGGGAAACTGGACGTTCCGGGACATGGGCGCATACTGGGACACAGGCCGTGCTTTTGATTTGCCGGAGGGGAATAAAAAGGCTTGTTGAAGCCGGGAAGGATGAATAACAGGCCAGGAGCTGGTTGCCTTTGAAAGTTTTTTGTTCTGCTGCGGCCGGAGGAGGGGAGGGCGGTTCCGAGCGTAGAGCGTACGAAGAATTCTGGAAAAGAGCAAGCCCTGCCATGGGAGCACATGGCAGGGCGGAAAAAGGGGTGCTTCTTTTGCGCGCAAAGGCATTAATAGTGGCCGCGGCGCGGGCCGGTCATCCACTTCCATGCGGTTTCCACGATAGCTCCGGCATCCTTACACCTGGCTTCCCAGCCAAGGATTTCCTTGGCTTTCTTCGGATTGGCAATCAGGCGGGGCGGATCGCCTTCACGGCGCGGGCCGTAGCGGACGGGAATTTTTTTGCCGGTGACTTTTTCAGCCGTTTCCAGGATTTCCCGGACGGAAAGTCCCAGGCCTGTTCCGAGATTGAAGCACTCTGTAGCCCCTCCTTTCATCAGGTAGTCCACCGCCTTCAAGTGGGCGTCCGCCAGGTCATTGACGTGGATGTAGTCGCGGATGCAGGTGCCGTCCGGAGTGTCGTAATCCGTTCCGAAGACTTCGATGTATTCCTTTTCCCCGGTCAGCGTGAGCAGGATGTTGGGGATAAGGTGGGTTTCCGGTTCGTGATCTTCACCGATCAGGCCGTCTTCGCTGCAGCCTGAGGCATTGAAATAGCGCAGAAAAACGCTTTTGAGGCCCCAGGCGCGGTCACAGTCCCTGCAAACTTTTTCCAGCATGTATTTGGAACTTCCGTAAGGATTGATGGGATCCTGCTTTTCCGTTTCCGGGATAGGAATCTGGGTGGGAACGCCATACGTGGCGCAGGTGGAGGAGAAAACAAAACGCTTGACGCCGGCGGCTTGCATGGCGCCCAGAAGGACGAGGGGCCTGGCGATGTTGTTCATGTAGTACTTGAGGGGGTTCTGGACGGATTCCCCCACATTAATAAAGGCGGCAAAGTGAATCACGGCGTCAAAGTCGCCCTTCATCAGGAGAGGATAAACCACGGAGGCATCTCCCAAATCCCCCTTGACCAGTTTCACTTCCGGGTCCACAAGGGCTCCCACGTGACCGTACACCATGTTGTCCAGCACGGTCACGTCTGCGCCTGTTTTGATGAGCTGGCGCACCGTGTGGGAACCAATATATCCGGCTCCGCCGGTTACAAGTACTTTCATGATTTTATCAAATTTGCTGTTGAGCCGGTTTAACTTTTTCTCCGGCAATAGGCGTCCAGACGTTTTGGAGGCTGCGGAACCTTTCAGTTCACGGCAGACTGAATCCCTGTTCCAGACGCCTGTAAAAGTGACATGTTTTCCCCTTTTTGTCAATTTGCGATATATCTTGCCGCCGTCTCTCCGTTCTTTGCCGGCGGCGGTTGGGACTTCTCCGTTTTCATGCCGGAAACTGCCCCGCTTTTTACTGGCTCCTGACAGGTATTTTTGAGAATATGGCCTCATTATGAAACCGTCCGAGATCAGGAATGTTCTGGAAGACCATGAAGTGCGCCCCAGCAAGTCCCTGGGTCAGAATTTCCTGACGGATGAGAATGTAGCCCGCTGGATTGTGGAGCAGCTCGAAATCCGGCCGGAGGACTGTGTGGTGGAGGTAGGGCCGGGAACCGGCTCCCTGACGGAACATGCCGCCCCCCTTTGCCGCAAACTGGTTCTGGTGGAATTTGACTCCCGACTGGCGGAATACCAGAAAGAGCGCTGGGCCGGTGATCCCCATGTGGAAGTTCACCATGCCGACGGCGCTTCCTGGGATCCGAGGGGGCTGTTTGCAGAGGCCCCTGTCAAATTCCTTGGCAATCTCCCTTATTCCGCGGGAGGAGCCATCCTCCAGAATTTTCTGTCCAGGCCCAGCGCTGTGGAACGTGCCGTGGTGATGCTTCAGAAGGAGTTTATCGACCGTATTCTGGCGACGCCGGATGATGATGCCTTCGGGCTGTTGTCCCTGCGCATCCAGAAGAACTGGATTCCCCGTGCCCTCAAAACCATCCCGCCGGAAGCGTTTCATCCCCGTCCGCGTATTGATTCCACCGTGATGCTGCTCACTCCCCGTCCAGCCCGCGAGCTGCCTCCATATGACGACCGGCTGATGGACGAACTGATGCGCAGGGCTTTTTCCCAGCGGCGCAAACAATTGAAAAAACAGCTCCCCGCTTCTCCCCCATGGGAGGATGTAGCTGCTTCCCTGGGGCTTTCCCCTTCCGCCAGAGCTGAAGAGTTGAATTTGTCCCAGTGGGTGGAACTAACGCGCGTTTATGATGCCAATCCTCTCAAGGATGTGGCGCAGAGCGGGGATGAATTGTTTGACATCGTGGATGAACTCAACCAGGTGACGGGGCAGGGCACGCGCCGGAAGATACATGAAGGCAGCCTCCGTCATCGTGCCGTACACATGTTTCTGGTCAACAAGCATGGAGCCGTTCTTCTCCAGAAAAGGTCCTTATGGAAAGACAGGCAGCCGGGCAAATGGGATTCCTCCGCAGCCGGGCATCTGGATGCCGGGGAAAGTTATGAGGAAGCCGCGGTGCGGGAGCTGAAGGAGGAGCTGGGCGTGTCCGGCTGCGGGCTGCAGAAAATCGCGGATTTTGACGCCGGAGAAAATAACGGCTGGGAATTCATCTCCCTTTATGAAGGACGGTATTCCGGGAAGGTTCGTTTTCCGGCGGCGGAAGTGGACAGCGTGCAGTGGTTTACGCCGGAGCAAATCCAGGCGTGGGTGGAACGCCGTCCGCAGGATTTCTCCCCTGCATTCATTCCGTGTTGGAATGCATGGCTGGCTGCGAACAGAAAAGATCATTCTAACTCAAATACATATCATGATAAACCCTGATCAATTATCTCCGGAACAAATCCAGTCCATCCGAACCTGGGCGGAAGAAGGACTGGATTTAAACGCCATCCAGAAAAAACTGCATGAAGAACTGAACATCAAGCTGACGTTCATGGATACGAGATTCCTGCTTCAGGATCTGGATATCCGCATCAGACAGCCGGAGCCGGAACCTGAAGACGAACAGCCCGGAGACATTCCCGGAATGATGCCGCCCCCTGCCTCCCTGCTGGGAAAAACCCAGGTAACTGTGGATGAGATAACGCCTCCCCATGCCCTGATGGCCGGCAAGGTTTTATTCAAGAGCGGCGCCCAGGGCGCATGGGATATTGATCGTACCGGCCGTATCAACTGGGACGCTACGCTTGGAGAACCGACGGCGGACGACTTGAGGGAATTTGAAGCGGAACTGCAAGCCGTTATTCGCAGCCGCATGGGAGCCATGTAAGGGAACCGGAAAATATTCCCTTTGAGATGGACTGGAAGCAGGAACTCACTGGGTGGCGGTTATTTTCAATAAAAGCCTTGGCAGGAACGGGAAATACCGTGTCCGCATGTCATTCGTGAGAGAATATCTGCCTTGGGGGTTGCCCGAAAAAAAGATGAGCTTTGATTTAGTCCCACAGTAAAAGCAACAAAAGAATTATCATGGAGATACCGGAGGAAATGATTGAAACGCTGGTGCCTGCCGTTCGGGAACAACTGGAGTCGCCGGACACCGCTTATGTCAAAAACTGTCTGGAACGCCTGACAGGGCGGGAAAAATTGGAAGAACAGGAAGCTCTGGAACTGATGGCGCAGGCTCTGGCCATTACCATTAATGCGATGATGGTGGGGGGGCGCCCTTTTGATTCGGGAAAGTATAAGGCACTTTTGAAAGATCTCCCGGCTCTTCCGGATGAGGCTCCGTGATAAATCTCGACAATCTCCGGAATTGATTCATAATCCTTTCTTTCACTTGAAATTTTATGGCAAAAAAACCATTAGAAACAGGTGCTCCGGAAGCGTCCGCAGCTAAAAAAACGACTGCTCGCAAGACGGCGGCCAAAAAGACGGCCTCTACCACTAAAAAGGCCGCCGCAGCTGAAAAAAAATCTGCTGCTGACGCCGCTTCCGTAGAAGCACCCAAAACCAAAATCAAAACGGTCAAGTCCGCCCCGAAAACCGCGGTGAAGACAAAAACCGTGAAAACAGCCAAAAAGGCGGTTGATGAAAAGGCTCCTGTCTCTGAACCGGTTGTTGTCCCTTCCGAGGCCCCGGCTCCTTCCACTCCCGTAGAAAAGGAGATGATGCCCGAAGCTTCCCAGAAGTCCCAGGCTGCCGCTCCGGTCAAGGTCAAGCGGGAATCGTTCCGCCCCAATCGCAATGCGGAACAGCAGGAACGCCATGAACAGCATGGCGGAGATGTCTTTGCCCAGCCGGAAACGGTGGGCGGCGCCTCCGAAGGTCCCTTTAACAAGCGCAAGCGCCGCCGCCGCAATAAGAAAGGCGGCGGTTCCGAAGACCGCCAACCTATGCAGGATGCCGCTTCTCTCAAGCAGCTGGATGGTAAGAAGGTGGCTTCCCGCGCTTGGAAAATGTTCCTGGCGGAAGTGTCTGAAGAAGGCCTTGCCCTGATGGACGACCAGACGGCGCGTGAGGCGGCCCGCCGCGCTTTCCGCTGTGCGGAATTCTTCATGATGGAGGAAGCTCGCCGCAAACATGCCCAGGAAGCTGCTCTCCAGCAACAGGAGAAAACTTCTTCTTCAGAAGAGGAACGGGATTCCGAAGAAGATTCCGGCGAAGAATAATTCCTGCCTGTGATGATGTTTTTGCCCTGCGGCGGATGCCGCAGGGCATTTTTGTATCCTCCGGGGCTGATTCTCCGGAATTTGAATGGTCGTGTTTTCTCCGGCGCATTGGGAGTCAGCATGCGTCAACCTTTTTCACCTGTGCTCAAAAAACAGCCTTTTCTCCAACCAGGGCAAGTTTTGAGAATGGAGAGCATTGAAGACGCCTGTATGAAAGCGGGCTTTATTTCATGTCGTTCCCCGTTCTTGTTCCTCCTAAACTTTTTTGCCTCTCCATTTCCCGCTCTTGAGGTACCACCATGCCAGGGTGATCAGGGTAACGCCGTAAACGTGTTCGGAAAACCAACAGAGAGCTACATCCGGCTTGAGCCTGATGATTCCGTAATAAATGACAGCCGTGTAAACGGCCAGGGAAATCATTTCCATGATGAATCCCGCCTTGGTATTGCCTGTGCCGGATACGGCGTTGAACAGAATGAATGACGGAGCCATGATCAGTGTGGAAGAAGCCATTACATACACGGAATTAACGCTGGCGGCAATCAGGGACGGGCTGTCCGTGAAGGTGCGGAGGACGAGTTCCGGAAACAGGCACAGTATCATGAGCAGGGGGATCAGGATGGCGTATGTCAGTTTGAGGGTCATGCCGCAGGTTTTGAACAGGCAGCGCTGTTCTCCCGCGCCTATCTGGTTACTGATAAGAGCTCCTGCCGTGGTCGCAAAAGCGCTGATTACCATGATCAACAGGGCGGAAATGTTGCGCACGATGTTGGTGACGGCCAGCGGGCGTTCTCCTAAATGTTCAATCGCCAGGAAAAAAATAAACCAGATGGAGACGGAAATGAAAGATTGCACCATGGTCCATCCGGAAATGGACAGCATCCCCTTCAGCAGATGGGGGCGGAGTGCGAACGCCCGGCGAAAGCCGTATTTCCGTTTATCCGCCGTTATGCTTGTGTAGACGATGAAAAAGAGAAGGGAGACTGCTTCCGACACGCTGGAAGCAATGGCCGCTCCGGCAATGCCCGCGGCGGGGAAGCCGCCTTTCCCGAAAATGAGGCAGTAATTCAGCGCAACATTGCTCAGGAGCATGACAAGGGAATTGACCGTCAGAATCTTCGTCTGGGTAATCCCCACGTAATAGGCGCGGAACATCACGCAGAGGAAAGAGAAAAAGACACCGTAGGTGCGCCAGTGAAGGTAATCCGCCGTGGCTTTGTACACCTGTGGGGAATCAATGATGTCCCGCAGGATAATGGGGGAAAAATATTGAGATGCGGCAAAAAGAGCTATCGCCAGGACCAGCATGAAATAACAGCCCTGGATCATGGTGGGGGCAATCCTGTTGTAACGGCGTTCCCCGTTTCGGCGCGCAATGATGATTTGTGCGCCGAAACCGAAGCCGAACGCCAGCATGAACATGGCCATGTAATACACGCCGCCCAGGGCGCACGCTCCCAGCGCCACGTCCCCCACGCGTCCTAGGAAGACAGCATCCGTCAGGCCGATCATATGCTCAATGATCAGGCTGATCATGAGGGGGTATGACATGAGCCATATCTTTTGGTAGGAAGTAAAAGAAGGATTATTCATAGCGGGGGCAGCCTGCGGGCATGGTTCGCCGAGGGCAGGCGCTAAAGGCCCAATATTTTTGAATTAAAATGTTTTCTTGCAAGAAAGAAATTCGTTTGCTTTCTCACATGTCGTGAAAATGCGGGTAATATTCCGGTTCAACTGAGAGGCAGTCTGGTTTCCGGATACCGCAGGGGGGATTTGGTGGGTTGTTTCATGAACGCCAGCACGAAAGCCACCATGCCTACGCGTCCCACAATCATGTTGAACACGATCATCCATTTGCCGACATCGCTGAGTTCCGGAGTGACGTTCCAGGAAAAGCCTACCGTGGCGAAAGAACTGACCACTTCGAAAAACAGGCGTTCCAGGCTCAACTGCGGTTCCGCAAAACACATGACCGTAGTCATCATGCCCACCCAGGCTCCGGCAAGGATGACGGTGATGACGGCCCGTTCCACCACATTGCGGGCAATCCGGCGCTTGTGCATGACCACGTCCTTCTTACCCTGTAAGATGCGCGCCACCTCCCCGCAGGAAACGGCGAATGCGGTGGTATGGACCCCTCCCGTGGTGGAACCGGGATTGCCGCCGATGAACATGAGAGCCCCCAGAAACAAGGCGTATGGAACGCTGTTGAGCGCCATGTCCGAGATGTTGAACCCTGCCGTGCGCGCCGTTGCGTTAAACAGGCTCTCCCACAAAATCCAGTACCAAGGGTCGGCAGACGTAAACAGGCTGCCGTCAATCACTTTAATCAGGAACAGGATCAATCCGCCGCCAAGCACCAGCGCGGCGGTCATGCGTACGACCAGCCAGCTGTATGTGGACCAGTGGCGGCTGACGGTGTTCCGGTTGTCCCAGCCCAGTGCTACTCTGGCCCGGCGGACGATTTCCAAATACATGGCGAACCCCAGGCTTCCGCAAAGCACCATGACCATGATGGTGATCTGGCCACCCGTATTGTAGGCTATGCTCGGAGTGGCCAGGTTATCCGCAAACAGGCTGAATCCCGCGTTGCAGAAACCGGAAACGGAATGGAAGACGGCGTACCACCAGAGCGTGTCTCCCTCCAGCCCCGGAACATGTCTCCAGGAAAAATAAAGGCCTATGGCCCCCAGCGCTTCCACCCCGAACGTGACGGCAATAATATTCTTGATGAACCGGTCTACCTGGGCAATGCCTTCTTCATCCAGCAGGTTGCTGATAGTTACCTTGGAACGCAGGCTCAACCCCTGGCCTACCATCAGGGAGACGAAATAAGTGAACGTCATAATGCCGAAAGCTCCCACCTGGAAAAGTGCCAGCAAAATGGTCTGTCCGTAATTGGTGAAATGTTCATGGACATTCAGGGGGACCAGCCCCGTGACGCAGACGGCGCTGGTGCTGATGAAATAGGCGTCCGTGGCGGAAAGGACGATGCCGTCTTTGGTTGCTCCCGGAGACATGAGAAGAGTTCCTCCCAGCGCAATGAAGGCAATCAGGGTAAGCAGGAAAAGAAGGGCGGGACGGATGCGCGGGAGGTGGAATCCCCTGTTCCGGCGGGCGATGCGGAAAAAATACTCCTTGAGGTTCAGCAGAGGGGCGGCTCCGTAGCAGAGGCAGAGCGCGCGGAAAATATTCTGAAGCTCTATTTTGGAGATGAAGGTGGAACGGAAAAAGTCACCAGCCAGCATGACCAGAATCAACAGCCCCAGGCACAGTTCTACCCACCGGGGGTTGCGGATGGTTCTGGCAAGCCATTTTTCCCGCAAAATGCCGATGACGCCCGTGAGCTGGCCCAGCACCAGGAAGGAGAGAATTTCGCGGAAATAGCGCAGGGAAAGCTGGTCTTCATGGATCTCCCCGAAGCCGTTCCACCACAGCAGCCACATCAATGCGGCCAGTGTGCACAGGCCGAACCCCATTTCCATGGCCTCAAAATGGTTCAGTAGCGGTTTTTCCTTCGTCTCATTCACAAGCCTGCAATGGTGATGTTTCTGATGCTGGGGGGAGACTACTGCATACGGGAAGATTTGAGAAGCTCTTATATCGTTTCCAAAGGCGTTCCGACCAAAGGTCGGAAGACTCTTTTTGAAAAAAATTTTTTCATGTGGAGGAAAATAGTTGCCAATCCGGCGTCGCCGTGCATAATAAGCCCCGTTCTTACCAAACCATGTGCGCTCGTGGCGGAATTGGTAGACGCGCTAGATTCAGGTTCTAGTGGGGGTTCCCCCGTGAAGGTTCGAGTCCTTTCGGGCGCACCAAACAAGGCCCTGCAAGTTAAATGCTTGCAGGGCCTTACTGGTTTTATGATGTATTTGTGCATCGGCTTTGACGCAACGCCGGAAGATTGGTGAAGGGCAAGGATGAGGATTATTGATCTGTTGTTAAGGAACGCCTGTGATTTTCAGGGGAGGGGTCTTTTCCTTTTGGGGAATGAATGCCTGCGAATTGTTCATGCGCCAGCTTCATGAACATGCAGGATGAACATTTCCTTTCAGCGGTAATGCGTTGTCGGCGCTCCTGGTCGTAAAGTTTCTCGTAGCGTTCGGCGCGTTTCATTTCCCTCCAGAGGAAGATGCCCATCACGGCTGCCACGGAGGCGCCGTTTTGAACGTATTCAAGCAGGGGATTGAGTTCTGAAGTCGCCATGCAAACAACCGCAAGGGTGTTGGCTAAAACGACACTTGTAGTAACGGCAGTCTGGGTCATGGGGCTGGAAAGGTCATGTTTCGAAACTTCTGCGCGCTTCGGAAATGCTTCCGAATTGATGGAGCTGCAAATGCGGCGGATCTGTAAAGGATTTCCATGTTCCTCCCCACTCCAGGCCGTCAATTTTTGCGTAAAGTTTGCCAAGAGTGGTGTAAAGAGGGTGATTGGGCAGGTAGTTGCGGTCCTGGAAAATTCCAAAATCCCAGGCCAGGCCGAAGTTGTGCCAGCTCTGGCCGCCGCGGGCATTCGTTACTTTAGGGCGTTGCCTGTAGAGGTCATTCTGTTCGGCATACGTGCGCGTTCCGCAGATAATTTTTGCTTCATATCCCTGGTTGACGGCTTCATTCCGGGCCAGTTTGAACCACTGCCGGGCGGCTTTTTGCGCTTCCGGCAGCAGGGTGGAGATGTTCCGTTCGGTGCGTTCGTCAAAGCATCCGGTCTCCATTTTGTACCGGTCGGCGTCCGTGCTCCAGCGTTCCGTTCCGTTCCGCGTGCCGTTGCCGGGAATGCCGTCAATGGCTCCGTGATAGTACCCGGCCAGGCGCAAGAGCCTTTGCCAGTAGAAGGTATCTTTCTGCAGGTCGGAAATGCTGTCAGCCATTGTCGTGGTTTTCCTGTTCCTTTTTCCGGTCTTTGGTGACAATGCCGATGAGGCCTGCCGCCGCCATGCCTGCGGCGATAATCTGGTCGGCAAGAGCTTGTTCGATAGTGGCTCCGCAGGCTGTGGCCAGGGCAAGGAAGCCCAGCCATGTGGAACGTTCCGTCAGTCGATTGAGAATGTATTTGAACATGTGATGGTTGGTTGGTATTGAAAAGTCCCTCTGTGGGAGAAGGGGGAACCCGCCTTTCCGGGGATGCCAAAGGATGGGGAAAAGGTTTTTCCGAATCCTCTCCGCCAATGGGGAAAGGGGGCTATCGGTTCTCCGCACAAGTTGCTCTGAGGTTGCTGCCGCGATTTGCAAAGATTCCGCGGATACTTTTATTGCTTGCCCTAATCGGCAAAATCCGTCACAGGAAACGATACTTGTCTTTTATTCATGAAGATACCATAATGCGCCAACCAACGCCATTATGAATAACCGTTTAACATCGTTTATTATCCGCAGATTTCTACCATTTCTCCGATATGAATATCTCAGGGAATTGGAAGCGTACCTCAGAAAAGAGGTAACCGGTTTTCCTACTGTAATTCCTCCTGAACCTTTTTCCGACCGCCAACAGCTGGAGGCATACCGCAGGGCTCTCGGGCAAACTATTATTTCCGGCATTTGTTACCGGATGTACGGCCTTAAAAAGGAGACGGACAGGATTTACCGTATTTTCCACCTTTTGCAAACGTGCAGTTCCGGTGAAGCTACTGCGGATTTGCGGGAATACGCCGAATCGTTGGGCGTTTCCGTCAACAGAGATTTTTCCAATGGAATTGAACTCGCCGTTCTGCATTTTCTGGACGGCAATATCAGCTTGCTCAGGCAGATTGAGGAATTGCATTCCATTAAAAAGAGGAAATCGTATCGTATTCTTCCCCCCATGAAAGATGCGCTTCCTTTCCCCATGATTACGGAGAAAGAAAGGGAGAAGGAAAAAGAAGGCTGCCGTCAATATCTGTCCCGAATTTTGTCGCAGAAGGGGATGACTGACGTATGCGTTATCAGCTGTGACCGGATTTCCTCTGATTACTGGTTTACCATCAAACGGGGGCATTATCAGGAAACCGTTGATGAGGTTGACACGTCGGCCAAAGAGATAGTCAGCAGCATACGTACTCCCGGGAATACGGACATTGTCATCTACAGGGGGAGTTCGAAATGCCTGTACATCAATTTACAGGTCAGCGCCAGAATCCAATGGATGATGCGGGCCTATGCCGTCATTGCTGGCCGCATGCTGTTCGGCTCGGATATTTGGGAATTAAGGAACCGCTACACCCTGAGCGTGTTTAATAAGAAGTCCATCGCCGACATTGAGGTGTTTAATAATATTCCGGGTCTGCGAAGGGTTGCTGTTTATAAGCTTGTCATGTCCAGGCCTCTCCATGCAAGGAAGAGGACGGAGAAAGAGGTGTTGATGAGGGGATTTACAGGCACTTACAAAAGCCTTTCCGAGCTTGGCGATGAAGACGGCCCCCTGATTGTCGTCCCCAGCGGGTTCCATGTGGACAAAGCGTTTTTTTATTTTGAGTTTGAAGAAGGAGACCCGAAAACCGTTTCTTTGACTCCCGATTCCAATGGCCTGGAATTGGAAAGCGAGCAATACAGGCTCATTGATATGTATTTTGAACAGGCTGGTTTTGACCAGTTGTACAATAGGATTCATGGAGCTTAATTACGGCAATATCCTCAATATCATTATTGAAAGTGAGAGCCTGGAGTCTCCCGATTGGATATGGAAGGCCAGGGTGGGCGGGGATTTTTATCCGGGGCACTGGGTATGCGGCTGTAAACTTGCCGGAATATCCGGTGACTATTACAACCCCGACGATATCGGCAATCCTTTGAAAGTGGTGGCTCTGCCTCCGGAAGAAGAGCCTTTTTACGAGTACGGAGGGAACCCCGGGGAAGAAGACCGCAGGCGTTTTTATGTATTGAAGGAACCCTGCTGCCGGGAGCCTGTTGAGAGGAGCGAGCTTTTCGTGCATGCCCTGGTGTTCAGGAAGATTGCTTTGAATATTGCCCGTTCCTGCGGAAAGACGGAGAGGGAAATCAGCGGAACGGAGCTGATTCCGGAGTGCCTGATCAGGCTTTTTGATTTTCCCGTAACCGCCTATTTTGCTTTTGCTTTTGATGAGCGGCTGGTTTCCAGATGCCTGCGCGTCATCCGGCAGGCACAGCCGGAAAGGCCCTTTCTTCTCTTGGTGATGGGGAAGCGTTGGCGGACTGCCGCCATGGAGGCTGCAATTGTTGAGAAGTACAAAGGCATCGTTGTTTCCATTCCCGACGTCATGGTGACGACGAAAGATGGATTTGCCTGGGCATACGGCTATTCCTGGGAGTGGCTCAGGCAGGACATGCCTGTGCATGCGCGCACGGGGGAAAGCCTTCCAACCGGCGCCATGTGGGAGGATCTGTGGATTTCCGTGACCGATGAGCGGGAAATAGTCTTTTCCTGTTCACGGGGCGGTGGAGAAGTGAAGGAATTCATGAGGTTTTCCTATCGGGAGGAAAAACGTTTTTTCAGCAGGCAACGGGCGGCGGCGGGCCAGGATTCCACGAAGCCGGCTTATAAGATGCTGTTTTTGTACGTAATGAATCCGGATAAAGCCTGTTTGGACAAGGAACTTCTAAAAAGGGCCGGGATAGGGAATGAGGCGGAAGCCAGGTCGGATTTGAGAAAAGTTCTTGTGGAAAGACTGCCCCAGCTGGCGGAAAGGGACCCGTTTGCCAAGAAAAGGGGGAAGTCAAGGCAGGGCATGTACCGCCGGTTCCAGGTAGTGCCCTGTAAATCTTATATCCGTCCTTTGGAACTGATGCTTTCGCTTGAAAGGAAGCCGGAAAGGCACAGGTAGGAGGGCAGGCGGTTATAGACCCTCCCCATGAGCGGCTAGCTGGATGAGCTTATTCGTCCAGCTAGCCGCTTTCTTTTGGTAAATATATGAATTTCAAATAATAATGATGATATGAAAGTGGGGCGTTTTTCGCTAGCTGGATAAGTCCGCACAGGGTTGGTGAATATGCACGAAAAGCAATCACCACCCTTGTTGGAAACCGTGGAAAACCACGCCTTATATCTCGCTCAGCGCCTCCGTTCAAAAGCAAAATCCATCGGATTTCAGATACCTGAGGAAGAGTATCTGGATGTCCTTCAACGGTTCAGAATCCGATGTTGGGAAATTTGCCGCCGTTACCGGAAAAGCGGCGCCGCCGGCATGAAAACATACCTGGGCAATGCAACCGTTTTTGAGCCGGAACGCTATTTGCGCGAGAGGAACCGGAAGAAGAGGCTGCTGCTGCGGGAAGCCCGTCCTCTTGAATATGAGAATGGCCGGGAAATTGATGCTGATGAGCATTCGGAATTCCTTTCCGGGCTGATGTTCCGGGAAGAATTCGCGCGGGAAATGGAATCCCTGGAGCCGCTGGAAAGGGCGCTGGTTGAGGCATTGATTGACGCTGAAGGGAATTTGTCACGGGCTGCCAGAAGCATTCGTCTGGAGGAAAGCAGAGCGCGCCGAATCAGGAAGCGCCTCCGGGAGGAAAAATTCACTTTTTTAAGAAATGGGCGGCGAATTTCCGGAAACGCGGCAAGCAATCATAGTGAAGGCAGATGAACGTTCTTTCTTTTCTGGCGCATGCCCTGTCCGGGACAGCTCCGTGAAGAGCCGTTTATTCGCTTTATCAAGAACCATAAGCATTTGAAAAACAAAATGATGAATACAACAAAAACATGCGGGGATTCCAGTTCCCGGCCTCAGCGTTCGGAAAATTCCCTTTCCTGTCCCGTGGCGGATGTCGCGGCAGGCCCCTCTCATGAACCCCTGCTTCCCGTAGGCACGGTTGCCGGAGATATCAGGAACAACGACATTGTCCTTCCCCGCCTGAACATTGTTCAAAGCGTAGGCGCCCTTTCCGGGATATTTCCCCCCGGCAGTATCATCCTCAACAGGGAGGTTGTTCTTTCCGACGGAAGCGTTCCTCTGGAGCTTTCCGTGCTTTCCGCACGCAAGCAGTTTATTGAAAAACTCCCCTTTGATTCCGTGGAGAAGCCGGCCGTCTTCAATTCTCTGGAAGAAGTAAGAGCCGCCGGCGGCTCGGTCGGCAGAGAGCCGGGAAACCGGCCTTCTTTCGCTCCCGTTCTGCATGTGCAGGCGCTTTTCAAGGCTCCGGAGGGCGTGGATTATCCCTTTCCCCTGGAGTACGAAGGAGAGGCTTTCGGGCTGGCTGCCTGGTCCCTGCGCGGCATGGCTTATTACCTTGCGGGGCGCGACATCCTCACGGCTTCCAGATTTGCCCTGAGGAATGAAGTATTCGCCGGCAAGTGGAAGCTTACGACCAGGCTCAGGAGGCTGGAACATAATGGCATTTTCATTCCCGCGCTGCGCAGTGCGGGCCGCAGTACACCGGAGTTTTCCTCCTTCATCAGGAGCATTGGTTAAATTTCTTACCCTCCGCAACGAAGAGCAGCGTTCATGAGCAGTCCAATCAGGAGATTATTCGTCAACGGGTTCCCGAGCCTCTACGGAGGAGCGGGAACGGAACTTCACCACCAGATCATTGTCTGGCGCAAGATGGGCGTGGAAGTCCATCTCATCCCGTCCTGGGATTACCACGGGGAGCCTCTTTACAACGAGATGGTTTCCCTGGGCGTCATTATGCACGCCCCAGCGGACTGGTCGGCCGTCCAACCCGGCGACCCCGTGCTCGGTTTCTGCAATGCCGGCTTCCTCAACGCCTTGCCGGAAATACGCAGGCATACGAAACGCACAGTTTTCATCAACTGCATGACGTGGCTTTTCCCCAGGGAAAAGGAGGCCATGCAAAAGGGGGAAATCGCCATGTTCCTCTATCAGAATGAAGCCGTCCGCCAGGAAGCCATGCCCGTGCTGCGCAAGCTCAACGGCGACCCGCAAGTGCAGTTCCTGACCTTCAGGCCCTATTTCCATGCGGAATCCTTTCCCTTTATCCGGGAACGCGAAGAGGATTTCTTCGGTTGCGGGCGCATCTCCCGCCAGGATGCCGACAAATTCGCGGCCAACACCCTGCATATCTACGGCGCATTTGAATCCCCCGTGGAGAAGCGCGGCCTTTTCCTCGGTTTTGACAAGAGGAGCGAAGCCAAGATAGGCCGGCCCTTCGACTGGATTCGGATTGCCCGCAATCAAAGGGAAGTTTCCCAGCAGGCTTTTTATAGGCATAGCCGGATCATCCTCCAGCCGACGGATACGACGGAGAACTGGCCCCGCATCGGCTTTGAGGCGATGGCCAGCGGCAGCGTGCTCATTGTGGACAACCGGGGCGGGTGGCGGCAGATGGTGGAGCACGGCAAAACAGGATGGCTGTGCAGCAACGAAAGGGATTTCATCTACTACGCTTCCAAAATGGCCTGTGAACCGAATCTTCGCGACGACATGGCGGAGGCGGCTCGGGCGCGCGGCCTGGAGCTGGGCGGGCTGGATGTTTCCCTGGAGAGCTGGAAGGAAGTGCTGGAGGCGATGGCAAGACTCCCGGAATGAACATGGAACGGAAAACCGGCCTTATGAATAAAAAGTATGTTTCCCCGTGTTTCCTGCCCGGCATGCGGCTGGGCAACATCATGTTCACGCTGGCGGCCGCCTGTGCCCACGCCCGTACCGTAGGGGTGGAGTGCCGGGTGCCCTGGGCTTACAATGACGCTTCCCTGATGCTGCGCTCCCGGCTCGGCGGTTGGGTGCTCCCTTCTACGCCGTGCGGCACCAATGAACCTCCATCCTGGCAGGAACCTTCCTTTGCCTATTGTCCGGTTCCCTCCCGCATCCGGACGGGCGGGCTTCGCGGCTACTTCCAGAGCGCACGGTATTTTGGAGGGCAGGAAGCGTTCATCCGGGCGCTTTTCGCGCCTCTCACCGCGGAGAAGGAGCCCGGCGCCGTTGGCATTCACATCCGGCTTGGGGACTACAGGCGCCTCCGTGACAAGCACCGCATTCTGGACCCTGGTTTCCTGCGGAGGGCCGCAGGGCATTTATCATCCGGGAAGAACCGTCTGGTGCTGTTCAGCGATGAGCCGGACGAGGCGGCGGAGATGCTTGCGCGCGTGCCGGCATTCGGACGCTTTGCGCTGGAAATCGACCGCGGCGCTCCGTGCGAATCCCTCCGCCGCATGACGGCGATGGAGGAACTCGTCATGTCGTGTTCTTCCTTTTCCTGGTGGGGCGCGTGGCTGGGAAATACCCGGAAGGTCATCGTTCCGCGCGACTGGTTTGTCGGCGGTGTGGAAGACTACCGGGATATTTACCTGCCCCATTGGGTAACACTGTAATTCCGCCACGAACCCATACCCGTAAAACAATGAATACGAGAACCGTTACAAGCCTCTGGGTGGGCGGGGAACTTCCCCTGATGTCCGTTCTGTGCATCAAATCGTTCCTGGACCATGGCCATGCTTTCCAGCTTTTCACCTACCGGAATTACGACAATATTCCCGCAGGAACGCTTGTGCGCGATGCGCGGGATATTCTCCCGGAGGAGGCGATTTTCCATGATTCCCACAATAGCCTGGCGCCGTTTTCCGATTGGTTCCGCATGAAATTCCTTTCACAGGAAGGCGGCTTCTGGGTGGATATGGACGTCATCTGCCTGGGTGATGAACTTCCTGCCTCTCCTCTCTGGTTTTGCAGGGAGTGGGCGGAGGTGGTGGCCGTAGGCGCCATGGCCTTTCCTCCCGGTCATTCCGTTCCCGCAACCCTGTGCCGCCTTGCTGAGGATCCGGCGCTCCGCGTCCCCTGGGACTCTCCGGAAGAAGTCCGGGCCAAGGAGGAACTGCTCCGCCGTGTGCCGGATGTCGCCGATCGCCGTCGCCAGGTGCCATGGGGATTTTGCGGCCCCACCGGGATGACGCGCGCGTTGCGCCACTACGGCCTGTTTGACCGGGCCGCTCCGTCTTCCCACATGTATCCGGTCCCCTGGACGAGATGGCGCGACTGCTACAACGGCAACATACGCCTTGCCGGACCGGAATTGTCCAATGCCTGGTGCGTCCACCTCTGGGGAGAGATGGCCAGGCGGGAGCCGGATGCCTGGGAAAATATGAGCCGCAACAGCATGGCAGGCGAACTGCTGGACCGGCATCTGCCGGGCCACGCCTGGAAGCCTGCCCCCGGACCGCGTAAAAAAGTGAATATCCTGGTGGGCATCTGCAGCTGCACAGGCGCGGCGAACCGCCGCAAGGCGTGCCGGGAGACCTGGCTTTCCCATCCTCAGGAGGGTGTGGAATGCAGATTTTTCTTGGGGCGGCGCACTCCTTTGCCCCATGAGCCCGATGTAGTGGCCCTTTGGGTAGAGGACGATTACAGGCACCTGCCCGCCAAGGGGCTCGCCTTTTATCAATATGCCCTGGAACATTATGACTTTGACTGGCTTTTCAAGTGCGACGACGATACCTGGCTGGCGCTTGACCGCCTGGAAAGCCTCTGCGACGGCCGCTATGACCTTGTGGGCGACATCTCCTTGGCGGACAGGGGCTTCCCCAGCGGCGGAGCGGGCTACCTGATGAGCCGGGCGCTTGTGGAGGGCATGGTGGCGCACGGCGGCCGGATTCCCGCCGCCGGGGCGGAGGACGTCATCTTCGGCCAGCTGGCGCGGGAATTGGGCGCGCGCGTCCATGCCACGCCGCGCCTCTTCCTCAGCCATGCTCCGGCGCCCCACCGCCTGAATGACCAGGTGAGCGCCCATTGGTGCTCTCCAGGTAAGATGTACGGCATTGAGGCCCTTTTCCATGATGAGCCGGTGGCCGTTTATGACGCCGTGCATCCCCATTGGAGGGATGAACTCCTGTTTTTTACCCGGGGCCGTTTCATGCGCGGCGCCGGCGGCTGCGCCGGGCGCTACGTCCTGCAGGACGGGCTTCTCACGCTGTTCTGGGATGACTGGGCGCCGGAAGCTCTGGAAAAAAACGGCAGCGGATTTTCCCGCGGTCCGTTCTCCCTGACCCCCGTCGCCGGCAGCCGGCAGATACCTTTTCCGGAGTCCGTGTCCTGACGGGCATGGTCTCCATTCCCTGTTCTTCCTTCCCCGTCCGCCGTGGTGCGGACGGATGGGAAGATGAACCAATCCAATCGGTGCCTTTCGCGTCGCACTCAAGCAACAACCATCACACCATGTATACCAACGAACAACCAAACGACGACCCCACGTTGAACAGGGGGTCCGCCAACAAGATGAACCCCAACCCCGCCGCCGGGCTTCCCGGGGCGGACGGCCAGCCTGGAGAGCCGGGCGCCGCGACATCCCTCCATGCCATGTCCCCTCCCATCCAGCCCTACGGCGCGGATACCGTTATCTATGAAAAATCCGACAACTTCGTTCAGACGTCTGCCGGCGCCGACGTCTTCATGACCCCAGTCAACGACACCTTCAACGTCCCGGAAGGCGGGGCCACGGCCGTGGCCAGCCTGACGGTGGACGACTGGGGCAAGCTGACCATCTCCGGCCCGGGCGGCACCTTCGAACTGGACCTGACCCCTGACGCCGATGAACCCGGAGAACTGGGAGGCCACCAGGAATGGACCAAATCAGGCTCCTTTGAACTCTCCGAAGGAACGTACACCCTCTCTATCACGCACCAGAACATCGACATACCGCACAACGAATACAATCAATCCGTATGCCGCTATTCCGTGACGGTGACTGCCCATGGAAGCCCCGGCGGTTCCTCCAGCTCCTCCAGCAGCTCCTCTTCGGACGTGCCGCCGGAAGAAAAGGAAATCTGCTGCCGTTGCGGTACGTGCACGGACGCGGAAGGCAACGAATACACCATTGCGGCGGAAAAACTGCCGGGTGACCCCGGCGTGGAAATCTGCATGTCCCAGGCCGAATTCCTGGCCAGGGGAGGGGCTTCGGCGCCGTCTCCCGCGGCCTTCAGCCTCCGTTCCGCGGAAAACGCCCGTGAAACGGCGGAAGCCTGCGGCGGCCTGAAATACGTAAGCCCGTGGGCCTGGCGCGCCCATCTGGACGAAACGTCCGGCCTCATCACCGTGGTGCCGCCGGCGGGCGCCGCGCTTTACTTCAACGTGCAGGCCGGTTCCGATGCGGCCCTCCCCGCGGGCATCTCCCGCAAGCGCGACTTCAGGGTGCAGCTGCTGGATGAAACCCTGGCGCCTGCCGCTTCCGGCGCCCCCGCCTACCTTTCCCTGGTGGACGCGGACGGGCAAAACATCCGCTTCTCCGCGGAAACCGGCGCTGTGGTCGGCATGACCTCCGCCTCCGGCAGGGTTCTTCTGGCGGAAGACTACTTCCGGAATGTGAGCAATACGTATGACCATGAGGGCAGCCTGGTAAGCAGCTACAGCGCCGCGGAGGGGCTGATGCGCACCCGGACTGGAGCGGACGGAGAACTCGTCATGGAATGGTACGCTCCCGCCGCCGTCACGGTCCTGGCCGACGGAACATACGAGGTAACGGGGGAACCTTATAAAACCTCCTCCTTCCTGTCCTCGGAAGAAAACGGCGTGCGGACCACCGTCATCACGCGCCAGCAGCGCGGACTGCCGGCCCACACCATCACCCGTACGGAAGAACCCGGCAGAGTCTGCATCGCCAAAGGCCAGGGGGACGACACCATCATCCGCACCATTGAAACCAACCGCCTCTACGGAGGCCTCTCGGAACGCATTGAGACCGTCAGGGGCATCAACGATGCCGAGCCTGTTTCCTGCAACCGCAGCGTCAGGCAATACACGGACGGCGGCTGGCTGCTGGTAAGCGAAACGGAAGCCTTCAACACGCCGCTGGCGCGGACGACCTCCTACGAATACAACAGCCAGTACCGCGTCTCCCGGATCAACCGCCCGGACGGAGGCTACACGCGCTATGAATACGACGGCGAAGGACGGGTCACGCTTGAGGCGGAGCCCTGGGCCGGCGGTGGAGAACAGGTAACCCGGACCGAATACGCCGGCCTGCGCTTCTACGACAACCGTCCGGCGCGTGTCGCCGAATCCCGGGTACTGTCCGACGGCACGGAAATCGAACTGACGGCCGTCGCTTACGCCTATGAGCAGTCTCCCCTCATGGAACGGGTTGTCAAAACCGTGACTGCCGCCGGTTCCAGCCAGGAACAGACAAGCGTGGAAGAAACGTATGGAGAAGCCGCCGCCTATCCCTATGCCGCCGGGCAAATGAAATTCACCCGGGACATTGCCGGAGTGGAAACCTCCTATGATTATGAGGCGGCCGCGGAACACGGCGCCGCGCATAAAAAGACGGCCATCACCAAAGCCGGCGGCGTACTGGTGGCCGGACAGAGCCGCAAGACGGAATCATTCCTTGCCGCCAATGGCACGGTGCTTTTTGAGCAGGAAAGCATCTGGGATGGTGAAAACTGGCTGCTGCTCTCAAGCGGCGCCCATGAATACGATGAAGAAGGCCGCCGCACGAAAACCACGCGGGGCAACGGCCGCGTCAGCGCCACGTCCTGGATGTGTTGCGGCAAGCTCTCGGAAACGGACGAAGACGGAATCCTGACGTCGTACGGCTACAACAGCGCCCACCAGCTGGTGGAAACCATCCGTTCGGAAATCAGCGACGGAAACACGGTCATTACCCCGGAAACCATCACCACCTACACCCGGGACGCCGCCGGGCGCGTCCTGCAGACGCGCCGGGACAGGGGAGCCATGACCACGACGGAAAGCGTGGAATACGACAGGCTCGGCCGTATCGTCAAACAAACCGATGTGCTGGGCCGCGTGACGGCGACAGCCTACAGCGAAGACGGCCTGACGGAAACCGTCACGACGCCCGCCGGCGCCACCCTCGTCACCGAACGTCACCCCGACGGCTCCGTACTCCATGAATACGGCACGGGACAGCGCGAACGCCGCCATGTCTATGACATCGACGATAACTGCCTGAGGGAAACCGTTACCCTGGCCGACCAGACCACCATCCTCTCCCGGACCCTGGTCAACGGCTTCGGACAAAGCGTCGTGCAAGTGACGCCCACGACTGCCGGGTTCCTGTATGACCATTCCGAATATAATGCACAGGGGCGCCTCATCCGCACATGGAGAAATACGGGAACGCAGGAGGGGGCCGTCGCCATGGCACCCACGCTCTATGAATACGACGCCTTCGGCAACATGACCAGGGAAACGCTCGCCCTGGCGGAGCAGCCCGCACCGGACAACAGCCCCATCCGGGAATATGCCTTCAGCGTGGAAAACGCGGAAGACGGCGTCTATCTGGTCACGACGCAAACCCGCTACCATGCAGATGGACATCCGCTCGTCTCCGTACGGAAGCGGCTCCTGTCCGAACTCTCCGAAGTTCTGGAAACAAAAACCATAAATATCGACGAACGCGGCTTGACTTCGGCGGAATGGACGGAGTATGCTGAAAATACGAAAAGAATCCAAAAGAGCGTTATCCCCTCTTCCAGCGTCACGGCTCAAACGGTGGCGGCGGACGGCCTGATGCTCTCGCAGCAGAACCACGCGGGCATCACGGAAACGGCCGCCCGCGCCTATACGGCCACGGGCGTGACCCTGACCCGCACGGACGGCCGCGGCAACACAACGACGGTCCGGACCGACCTGGCCGGACGTGCCGTCAGCGTGACGGACGCCGCCGGAAATGAGACCGTCACGCAGTACGACGCCCGCTTTGACCTGGCCGCCGTAGTGACGGACGCGCTGGGAAATACGACGTGCGCCGGATACGACGCCAGAGGCCGGAAAACGGCCGAATGGGGAACGGGGACGCAGCCCCTGCTGATGGGCTACGACGAGGCGGACCGCCTGGTGAGCCTGACCACCTTCCGCGCGGCGCAGGAAGGAGACATCGCGGAAAACCCCACCGGCCGCACGGACGGCGACACCACCACCTGGAGCCATGATGACGCCACGGGGCTGGAAACGCGCAAAACGTATGCCGACGGAACGCACGTGGACAAAACCTGGGACGCCTTCAACAGGCTCGCCACGGAAACAAACGCCCGCGGCATCGTGAAGACCCGCACTTACGAACAGGCCCGCGGGCTGCTGACGGGAATCAGCTACTCGGACGCCACGCCCGGCCAAAGCTTCGCCTACGACCACCTGGGTCAATTGACGCAAATCACGGATGCCGCCGGAACGCGAACCTTCGCCTACAATCCCTACGGAGAACCGGAAACCGACAGCCTTGAGGCAAACGGCCTCGCCTGGCAGGTCTCCGAGCTCTATGACGGGCTCGGCCGTCCGGCCGGGTACGAATTAAGCGCGGGCGGACGCCGCGTCCAGCAGGCGCGCCTGTCCTATGACGGCAAAGGCCGCCTCTCCGCCCTCGCGGCGGAAGGCATGGAAAACCCCTTCTCCTGGACTTACTGCGAACAGGGCGGGCTTGTGGAACAACTCGCCTACCCCAACGGCATGACCCGGGTCAACACCTATGAAAACAGCCGCGACCTCCTCTCCGTCATCGACTACCGGAGACCCGGAAGCACCAACCCGCCGGCGAGGCACGAATACGACTACGACGCGCTGGGCCGTCCGACCCGGCGCAGGGACACGTGGAACACGGCGGCGCCCAAAACGACGCGTTTGTTCACCTACAACAGCCGCGGCGAACTGATCGGAGACCAGCTCAGGCCCGGAGGGCGCTTCGGCTACCAGTACGACAACATCGGCAACCGGAAGGAAGCCTTCGAATTCGGCAACACGACGGACTATGAAACCGATGAACTCAACCGGTACGCGGGCATCGCCGGAAATGGCGCGGCGGCATTCGTTCCCCAATACGACGCCGACGGCAACCAGACGCTGGTGAAAACTTCCACCGGCATCTGGACAGTCACCTACAACGCCGAAAACCGGCCCGTGAAATTTGAAAGCGAGGACGGCGGGACAACCGTGGAATGCGCCTA
>NZ_DKYW01000013.1:0-17102 GCF_002493465.1 Akkermansia sp. UBA7090 | reverse complement strand
CTCCTCTATTTCCCGCGCTGTCTTGCGGTTGCCTATGTTGTCATAGTCATAGGCGTAAGCGTCCGTGCCGAGGGTGGCCGCAGCAAGTTCGCTTCTCCCGTTGTAGGAGAAGACGTCGCGGCGTGTGGTTCCCTGGCGGAGGAGGGTGCGGGCAGTTGGCCGCCCCAGGGCGTCATAGGCATAGGCGCGGCGGGAGACGAGGGTTGTTCCGCGGTTATAGTCCATGTCCGCCAGCAGGTCACGTTTGGCTTCATAGCTTTGTTCCAGCGTCATGCCGTTGGGCATCGTCAAGGTTTCCAGCAGATTGCTTCCTGCCAGATAGTTATATTCAAAGATGCGGTTCTGTCCGCTGTGCATGAAGCCCGCGCTGTTGATGCGCCCGTCCGGCGCGTAGCCCCAGGAGGCGATTTGGGCATTGCCGCTGGCGCCGCGTTTGAGGATGTAGCCGATGCTGCGACCGTAACCGTCCAGGGTTTCCACGAGAGGGAAGACGGCGCCATTCACCGTGACGCTGTCCTGTACGGGGTCGCTGTATTCATTGTAAGAGAAGGTACGTATGCCTGAGGCATCCGTCACTTGCGTGAGCTGGCCGAGGATGTTGTAGGAGAAGGCCTGTTCCGGCGTGCCGTCGGAAAAGCCGATTCTTGTGAGAAGGCCTTGCGCCGCGTTCCATACGCAGGTGGTGACGATGCCGCGCGCGTCCGTTTCCGTGGCAAGGCGGTTGTTGGCATCGTAGGTCCGGACGGTTCCCCGGCCGTTGGCGTAAGTCTTGCCCAATTCCAGCCCGGTAGCGTTATGGTAAGTCCAGACGGTAGTGTCTCCGCCGGAAAGATCGGATGGGTCGGAAATGATCGTTTCTTCGTCTATGCGGAAAGTAGTGAGGCTGATAAGGCGGTCTGCGTCATCCCAGGCGAACAGGGCCGGCTGGATGGCCGTGCCGTATTCCGCTGTTTTACGGTTCCTGACATCGTAGGCATAGTTGGCCGTGTTGCCCAGGGCATTTGTGACGGCAGAGGGATTGTCGCTGGTCGCGCAATAGGTCGTGGTTGTCGTATTGCCGGCAGCATCAGTTACGGCAATCGGGCGGCCGGCAATGTCCGTATGAGTGGTGGAAGTGTTCCCCCTGCCATCCGTGACCGTCCGGACGAGGCCGGTTTCCGTGTAGCGGCGGGTGAAGGTGGTGACGATTCCCCGATTATCCGTTTCTGAAATTGTGAAGCCGTCCACGACGGTAGCGGAAGCTGTAATGTCGGAGGTGGGCACGCTGCTTTTTTCCACGCGCACCGCGCCCTGCCCATATTCGGTCCACCGGATGCTTTCATGGCCGCGTTCGTCGATGGTGATTTGCCTGTTTTGCAGAACGGCGGATTCCGTAACCAGCCGTTTGACAGCGCTGCTTAACATGTTGCCCGCTGTATTGTTGCGGGCAGCGGCGACGTTTTGATAGACGCCGTCTTCACGTTCTTCCCAAGCTGTCTGGAAAGTCTGGATGCGGTTTTTTGCCGCATCCGCCGGAGACGCCGAGTCGAGCACAACGGTTTGTCTGGCCAGATTTCCCATGCTGTCATACTCATACTCCACCGGTGCCTGGGTCCCTTCCGTGCGGCGGGTGAGCTGGCCCAGCGCATTGTAAACGCTGCGGGTATAGAGATAGGTGTTTTCCAGGGTGGTGGGAGAAGTCAGCGTAATGGTTTGTCCGAAGCCGTCCCGAATGTCCTGTTTCAGGATGGTTGTGTTGTCCGCCAGCCGGGTAGTGTGGCGCAGGCCCCTGATAAAATCATAAATGTGGTAGAGCTCCCTTTGCCCTGTACCGGATTCATGCGCGATGCTCCCGTCTGTGTTGTATGTATTGACGAGCGTCGCCCCTGATGGCGTGGTTGTCGTAACCGTCAGTCCGTCTTCGCTGTAACTGGTTGTTGTGACGCGGCCCAGCACATCGGTTTTGCGGGTCACGCGGCCCAGCAGGTCATAGGTAGTTTCCTCGGTTGTCCGCATCGGCCCGATGTGGGTCGTCGCGCTTATTATCTGCCCTGCCGCATCGCGTTCATACGCCGTGATCGTTTCCGGAGTGACGACGTCAGTCCCGTCGTTTATTTCGCTGCGCGTGGTTTCAATGAGCTGCCGGGCGGTGTTATAAGCGTAATCCATGCGTACGCCGTCTTCGTCAACTTCCCAAAGGGGTTCTCCTGTGCAGGTCAGGGCGCGGGAAGAAGTGCGGCCATTGTCGCGCACCGTTTCCACACGGCGGTTGAGAAGGTCGTAAGAGTAGGAAGCGCCGCCGGTTTGCCTCCACTCGCCCGTGGGGAGCAGGACGAGGTTTTCTTCCCTTGCGGTGTTTCCTTCAGCGGTGATGTAGCTGACGCGGCGGGTTGACTGGCCGGGAACGGGTTCTCCGTTGATGCGCGTTTCCGCCGTGACGCTGTAGAGGGCTCCATGATCTGTGGTTGGGGCGTAGGTATAATGAGTCTGTACGCCGTTGACGGCCTGTTCCATCTTGAGGCGTCCCGCCGCGAAGGCATTCGGCGCGCCGGCCAGCCAGGTTTCCGTAACGCTGAGCTGCGTGACGGAAGAGCCTGCCGCCGTTTCACGCTTTTCCACGCGTTTGACGTGGTTTTCTTCCGCATAGGTATATACCGCAAGGCTTAACGTGTTGACTGCGGAAACGGTAGAGAGCTGGATTTTTACTTCAGCCGGTTCACTGGTGTAGCCTGCGGCGCTGTCACGGTACTTTGTGCTTACTGTCCGCAATCCGTTGGCTCCCCATGGGCTGTTTTCCAGCACCGGGCGTCCTGCGGCGTCGTAGACGGTTTTGTGTTCCCCCGCGTTGGGAGAAGCAGAGGAGATAAGCCGGCCGGAGTCATCATAGGAGTAAACAGTAGTCAACGCCCCTTCGGCTCCGTACCCTTCCGTGCGGCTCAGCAGGTGTTCTCCGGTGATGGTCGTTTCATATTCCTCAAGCGTGCAGGAGGCCACCACATTGTTTTTCATCAGACGGGTGAGGACGCGGTAGCGGTTTTCCTGCGAACCCTCTTCCGGTTGAAGACGTTCCCTCCGCGTTTCAACGGCATCTTCTCCTGTTCCTTCTGCCATGCTCCAGGCTTCTTGCGACCATGTCCATTTGGTCACGAAGTCGGGTACAGTGGCCGGCAACGTGTTGTCGCGTTCAGAGATGACGAGGGTTTGCAAAGCTTCGTCTCCCGTCACTGTGAAGATTTTCGCCGGAGTCCCTTCAACGGTGAACAGGGCTCCTTCTCCCTCCGGTTCCATGACCTGCGCGGGCGGATAAATGCTGATGGCATACCCTCCTCCTTCCAGGGGGAGCACATCCGCCAGCCCATCCCAGGTGTTCCATATTTGACGGATAACGCCGTGTTCGCCACGAACAATCGCCAGGTAATTTTCTCCTTCCGATGCGGTCATCAAATACCCGCCCGCGGAGATATAGCCTTCGCATTGCCCTGTGGAAAGAGAGTAAAAGGCGGCGCCTCCGCCCGCATAAGAAGCGCGGATGAAGGCGGCCTGCTCAAGGCTGCATGCCTCCGCTTCCCTGCTCATGGCCGGGACGGGGGCCAGGATGGTCGTTGTGATGCCCGATGCGCCTACCGGGAAAAACGCGCTTCCCGTGCCGTCAAGCATGTAGTTGGTGTAACTGGCTCCATCCAGCAGAGCAACCAGCGTGTTGGGCGCCATGCCCCCTTCCGGCAGCGCGAGGAAGGTGGCTAGCGGATGCCGCAGGGCCAAGCCAGCCGGGGAGGATAAATCCGGGGAGAAAGAGCGGTGGGCTGAAATTTCCAGACGTCCCGCCGGCATGTGGGATATGCCGCGGAACACGCCGAACTGCGCCGACCAGGCCATGTCATTAACGGAGGATTGCCGCATCACCCCGCTGCCTCCGGAGGTTGAGGTCAGATTGGAAAAGAAACGGCGCAGGGAGGAGCGGCCGCTGACTGGGGCGCCGCTGCTGGAGGGGGCGCCTCCGGGAGTAGTTTCACCGTCCGAATTGCAGGAGCATGGCGGGCAGTCACAATCGCATTCCTGCGGCGGGTCGTTCTCTTCAGGCGTGATGGAGATGGCGCTGGCCGGGCCTACGATGCAACTGAGGAAGGAAACGTTCCCCCTGGGAGGATAGTCAATGTTGATGTGGGAGACGGACACTGTATAAAACCCGGCCTTGATGCCGGGGAAGCTGCCGTTAATTCTTACTCCGGCGCCTGAGGGTGACGTATAGCTTTGCCCCGCTACTGAAATCGTGGCCTGGTCATCCACCGTGCCGGTGGCCGTCAGTACGTACAGACGGGTATCCCCTCCGCCTTCCCCTACTTGAATTTGTTTGGAGGTTTCCGGCATCACGTCTCCGGGATAGGACGGAGCTGCATGATTATAGGAAAAGGAGACGGACGATTCGCCCTCCCTCTTCTGTAAAACCGGCGTAACGGTAAAACCAAGATGATGATTGCCCCGGACGCTGTTGCAGATGGAAAAGTTAGATTTCATTCTAATTGGCTATCTTTAAATAATTTCTGTTTATCAACAATAATTTTGTGATAAGGTGCGCCATTTAGCAATTAAACCTATGGATACACCTATAAAAATAGAAGTCAACAAGATATGATGATTTTCTCCTGTTTTTCCCATCCATTTGCATGCAGGGAATAATTCTGACGCGGGATGTTTTCCGGGCGCGGGGCACAGGAAAGTTCCCAACGCAGGAAAAGATGGGATGTCCCTTTTCTGCCTGATTGCGCGGCAGAAGAAAGGCCGCCCGTTTTCCGGAACATGTTTTAGGCTTGGAAAGGGGAGCGCAATCAGGCAAGGTGTGCCGCGTTATTCATGAAGAACCTATTGAGCCGGTACATCAGCCTGAGCCTGGCGCTGCGGTATTTGAACCCGTTGCGGACTTTCTTTTCCATTATTACCCTGATTTGCCTGCTGGGCGTTTCTCTGGGGGTAATGGTGCTCATCGTCGTGTTGTCCGTCATGGGAGGACTCCAGAAGGAAATTCAGGGGAATCTGTTTGCGCACTCCCCGCACGTCCAGGTATGTTACCGGAACGACTTCGGCGTTAGGGAAGTGATTCCGGACTGGCTGGATTTGGGGGAGAAACTCAGGCACGTTCCCGGCGTCCAGTCCGCCTACGCCCTGATAGAAGACTATGCGCTGGCGGATGTGCAGGGGCGGCAGAGGCCCTGCTTTTTCCGGGCCATTGATACGGAAAACGCCGCCCAGTTGGAGGATTTGAAGCGTTTGGTGGTCGCCGGCGATGCGGAACTGGACATGGGGGAAAAGGCTGTGGTTTCCTCCATCGTGGCAGAGAGCATGGGATTGAATGTGGGAGATGTTGTCCGGGTTTACACGACCCGCAATTTTCAGGAAATTTCCCACGCCTACCAGCAGACGGAGCTGCCGATGCTGGCGGAGAAAAACGCGCGGGAACTCAAGGATTTGAAAGAGTGGGGTAAATCCCTGAAGACGGAGGGAGAGCGTGAAACGGCCGACAGAGCCTCCGTGGACAGGGCCTTTTCCCTGCTTAACGGGCTGTTGTCCGTTCCGCGCAGGGATGCGGAACGTTCCTGCCTGATGGATCTGCTTGCCGTGCTGAACGACGGAGAGCTTGCGGACAACGGCAAGGTGGCCTTTCCGCAAGGAACGCGGAAGGAATGGGAAACCGTTTTGAGCGGTTTCAAGGCCGGGGCAAGAAATGAGGCGGATATGGAATGCTTCCGGAAAATCAAGGAGCTGGTGATGCCGAAGGACCTGGAGGTGATTGGAATTTACCGGGCCTCCCAGCATACGCCCAGCCCGGATCTTTTCATTCCGCTGGTCATCGGCCAGGAATTGCTGGGTTATGAGGATGACGTGGTGCAGGCCGTGGCCCTGCGCGTGGAAGACCCTTACCATGTGGAAACAATGCTGGCTCCCGTGATGCAGGCGCTGGAAAAGGAGAAGCCTTCTTCCGCATGGACGCTGGAAACCTGGCATGACCGCTTTAACGCGTGGTTTGAACTGATGCAGAAGGAGCGCATGATGATGAGCTTTGTCCTGTCCTTCATTTCCCTGATTTCCGCTTTTTGCATTATGGCGGTGATGTTTACCGTTTCCATCCAGAGGAAAAAGGAAATCGCCGTGATGAAGGCGTTGGGAGCCACGCCGTTCCAGGTGGTGCGCGTCTTCCTGTGGCAGGGCGTCATCATCGGTTTTGTGGGAGCCCTCCTGGGGGTAGGGCTGGGGCTGCTGGTGCTGGAATACCGTATGCAGATTCAGGGGTTTCTGGCGGGAATAGGCTTTGACCCGTTCCCCGTGGCCTTCCACGGCACGGCGAATATCCCGGTGGTGATTGACTGGGCGGAGCTGGCATGGCAGGCGGTGAAAGCTTTTGTCATGGTCGTGGTGGCATCCATCATTCCTGCCCTGATCACGGCGCGCCAGGATCCGGCCCGCTCCCTGCGCAGCATGTAACAGGAATCGCCTATGGATATTTACTGGATTCAGGGTCATGAACAGAAGGGGCCTCTGCCGGAAGTGGAGGTCATTTCCATGCTGGAGGCGGGCCTCATTCCGGAAAACGCCCGGGCGTGGCATGCCGGGTGCCCGGAATGGGTATGCATCCGAGACCTTCCGGCATTGAAGGGGGCAGGCGCCGTCAGCAGGGGAGAAGGAGAACGGCGGAACCGGGAGGAAGAGGGACTGGAAAACGCAGGGGAAGAGCAGGCTCCGGCGCTTGCCGCGGATGTGGATTGCCCGCCGGAAGAAGGGGGGACGGCCCCGGAGGAGGGAGCGCCGCTGGTGGTTCCGTATGCGTACGTCCGTTTTCTCGGCAGAATGGCGGATATCATGATGCACATGACGCTGTATGTGTCCGTGCTCAGAGTTTCCGGCCTGGCTTTCAATCCCGGTTTCCTTCCTGGTTCCTATGAAGCTCTGCTTTACCTCTGCCTCCCGATGGTTCTCGTTGAAACCGCCTTTCTTGGTACATTGGGAACAACCCCGGGAAAAGCCATGCTGGGCGTTTCCGTCAGGGACTACCGGGGAAGGCGTCTTTCTTTCCCCACGGCATTCCGGCGCTCCCTGTTCGTCATGGTGCTTGGCCTGGGGTGTTTTGCTCCTTCCCTGATGCTGCTGACCCTGTTCTTTTCCTGGTGGTGGGTGCGCCGCTTCGGCTTCACTCCCTGGGACAGGAAGCTGGGGACTACGGATGTGCTGAACAGCCCCCTGACGCTCCGCAAAGTAGTGATGACGTTGGCGCTGGTCATTCTGTGCCTTCAACTCATCTACGTTCTGCTGATTCCCTGGCTGCCTGAGATGGAGGCTTATGCGGCCGCTTCTGGCCAAATGTGATAAAAAGGCGGTCGTGCGGGGTTTAGGCTTTTAATCACCTGAATTTGTTTCATACTTGTTTCAGCCATGCCAGAAATACACCCAACGGCAGTAGTGCATCCTACTGCAGAGATCGCGGATGATGTTAAAATCGGTCCCTTTTGCGTTGTCGGGGAACATGTCAAACTGGGGCCCGGCTGCGTGCTGCACAGCCACGTGGTTATCGACGGTCCTTCCTCCTTTGGCAGCGGCAACGAATTTTTCCCGTTTTCCGTCATCGGCCTGAAAAGCCAGGATTTGAAATACAAGGGGGAGCCGACCTATCTGGAAGTGGGGGATAACAATGTCTTCCGTGAAAACGCCACCATCAACAGGGCTACGGATATTGGCGGCGCAACGCGGATAGGGAATAACAATCTTTTCCTGGTTTCCTGCCATGCCGGGCATGATTGCCAGATCGGCAATCATGTGATTTTTTCCGGGTTCGCTACTGCCGCCGGCCACGTTACGGTGGGGGATTACGCTATTCTGGCGGGCTGCTGCGCCGTACACCAGTTTGTGAGCATTGGAGAACATGCCATGGTGGGGGCGATGGCCCGCGTGAGCCAGGATGTGCTGCCGTACACGATTGTGGAAGGCCATCCTGCCGTAACGCGGTCCGTTAACTCCATCGGCATGCAGAGGCGCGGTTTTTCCGAAGAAGACCTGAAAGCCGTGCGCATGTGCTATAAAAAGCTTTTCGTCAATAAAAAGCTGACCGTTCATGAAGCTCTGGAGGAACTGCGGCATTCGGATTATGCGGAAAATGCCTGCCTGAGGAGAATCATCCAATTCGTGGAAACTTCCGAACGGGGGTTCTGCCATTGAATCCATGAAAACGGGTTTTGTTTTTGACCTGGACGGGACGCTGGTGGACTCCATTCCCGGTATCGCCCGCGGCCTGAACCTGGCCTTGAAAGCGCTGGGGTATCCGGAGCATTCCGTGGACGCCATCCGGGAAATGGTGGGCAAGGGGGCCCGGGAGCTTTGCCTGGCTTCCCTGAAAGGCTATTTCAACGGAAACGTGCCGGAGGAAGCTTTTGAAGCGGTGCACCGGGGATTCATGCGCGAATACCCGCACACCTGGCAGGAGGGCACGGTGCCGTACCCCGGCATCCGGGAAATGCTTCTGTCCCTGGTCGGAGAAGGCCATCCTCTGGGTGTTTTATCCAACAAGCCTCATGCAGTTACGGTGCCGCTGGTGCGCCATATCCTGCCTGAAATTCCCTTCCGTGAGGTGATGGGATTTTCCGAACGTTTTCCGCGCAAGCCGGAACCTGACTCCCTGCTGTCCATCGTCCGCTCCTGGGGCAGGGAGCCGGAGCAGGTGTGCATGGTGGGGGACTCCGCCCATGACGGCAACACGGCCGTGAACGCCGGAACACGGCTTGTTCTGGTGGGGTGGGGCTACAGCTCCCGTTCCGCTCTGGACGCTTTCCGGGTGCCGGTGTGCGCCTCTGCGGGGGAATTATCTGCCCGGCTGCATGATGAAAACAGCCTGCCGTTTCCCGTTCCCGCTCATAAAAATTCTTGAAAGTTCCGGCTGGGGCAGAGTTCCGGAAACCGAATTCCTCTGTATCATCAAGATTCTTTCAGGCGCAGGAAAACGTCTGCGGGGGATTCTTTAGGGCTGTATTTTCCCGGCCCGGAAATGGGTAGGGGGGAAAGCCGCATGGTTGTTGCTCTTTCAGGACGGAATGTCCGCAGATTTGGCCTGTTCGGTAATGTCTTCCAGGGCGCGGGGAAGTTCCTTCGTGGAGGTGACGCCCAGGTTTTTCAACTTCTGAGCCCGGGGAATGAACCGGTGTTCAAAAGAGGAAACGGTTTTGTTGTACTGGGCTACCGCCTGGTTCAGGCTCTTGCCCAGAGAGGAAAAATGGCCGGAAAGGATAGAGCAGGTATTGAACAGGTCCGCGCCCGCTTCCGAAATTTTCTTGGCGTTATCCGCCAGCTGCTCCTGCTTCCAGCCGTAAGCGACGGCTTTCAGCAGGGCAATCAGGGTGGATGGAGTGGAAAGAATGACCCTATTCTCCGCGCCGAATTCAATCAGGGTGGGGTCTGCTTCCAGAGCCGCCTGGAAGAAGGATTCCCCGGGCAGGAACATAATGACGAATTCGGGGCATGGGGAAAACTGGGCAAAGTAATTCTTGGCGCTTAATTGCTGCAAATGCCTCCTGACGTCCGCGGCATGGCGTGCCATCCACTGGCTGCGCTCTTCCGGATTCTCCGTCTGCCCGGCATTCAGGTAGGAAGCCATGGGCGCTTTCGCGTCAATGATGATGGAACGGCCTCCAGGAAGGTGAATGACCATGTCCGGCCGTATCCGTTCCTCCTCTCTGGAGCGGGTTTCCTGAGTCGTGAAATCGCAGTACTCCACCATTCCCGCCAGTTCCACCACGCGGCGCAGCTGGAGTTCCCCCCATTGGCCGCGAACGCTGTTGTGGTGCAGAGCCTGGGAAAGCCTGGCGGTTTCATTTTTCAGGGCTTCGTTGCCGGAAAGAATATAGCGGATTTGCGTTTTCAGGTCCGTGTAGGCGCCCACGCGTTCCTTTTCCATCTCTCCCAGCCGGGACTGGACCAGTTTCAGGGATTCGCTCACCGGTTTCAGCATGGACTCAATAGCCTGTTTGCGGGAATCCAGGTCATGATTGGCCTGCTGGCGCTGGCTTTGCAGACGCGTTTCCGCCAGATTCAGGAATTGTTTTTCCGAGTTCCGGAGGACTTCCGCGCTGATGCCGGCAAAGGAATCTTTCAGCACTTCTTCCGCCCGGCGGAGCATTTGTGTTCTGTCTTCCGCCCGTTCCTGCCAGGAGCGGGATTCCGCTTCGAGGCGGACGGAGCGGTCCCGGTACCGCAGCAGCAAAACCAGCAGCGCCACGCAGGCGATCAGCAGCAAAAAGGCCAGGAACCAGGGAAAAAATGGGGAAATCATAAGGAAAAAATAAGCAATCAGATGGGGGTGGCGTAGGGGATGCTGTCCGTTTCTTCCACGGGTTCGGCCAGGGGGATGTTATCGTCGCTGCCGTCCAGCGGTTCCGCATAGGGAATGCTCTCTTCCGAATCCGGTTCCGCCATGGGAATGTGCTGTTCACACATGTTGGCGGGGGCCTGGTAGCCTGCGGACGTTTCAAAATACGCAGTCTTGGCGTACTGGCAGCCGGAATGGGCCAGTTGATTGGATTCCCGGCAGACAAGTACGGCCTGTCCTTCCGAACCGGGACGTGTACGGATGGCGTTGGCGGGATAGCCTTCCTTCTGGGCGGCAAGCATAATATCCACCCAGACGGGCAGGGCCAGGGTGCCTCCGTAGCCTTTTTCCAGAATTTTGGTGGAGGAATCGAACCCCACCCAGACACTGCAGGTGAGGTTGGACGTATATCCGGCGAACCATGCGTTCGTATAATTATTAGTGGTTCCGGTTTTGCCGCCGCAGGGGGATTTAAAGCCCAGCGCGGTAATTTTTCCTGCCGTGCCTCCGGGCTTGCAGACCTGCTGGAGGATGGAAGAGGTTATGTTCGCCGCCCGCTGGGAATAGACGGTGCGCTTGCTTTTGGTGATGGCGAAGCGCGGCTGGCCCTGCGAATCCGTAATATGGTCAATGATGTATGGCGTGGGGCGTACGCCCCCGTTGGCAAAAACGCTGTAGGCGCTGGCGATGTCCAGAGGGGACGCTTCCCACGTGCCCAGATAAAGGGCCGGGGTGCGGGAAATATTTCCGTGAAAGCCCGCCAGTTGTGCGGATTGAATGACATTGGACAAGCCGGCGCGGTTGCCGATGCGCACGGACATGGTGTTGCGGGAAAGGATGAGGCCGAAGGAGGCCGGCTTCATGCCCCGATACGTTCCGTCCGAATTGCGGGGGGACCAGTTGGCGGCTCCGCGTATTTCCCCGTACGCAATCCTGTCATCCGAAATGCGGGTATCCGCAGAATTGCCCTGCTGGAAAAACGTGGCGTAAATGAACGGTTTGAACAGGGAGCCGGTCTGCCGCCTGGACTGAATGGCGCGGTTCAGCTTGGATTCTTCCGCGTCCCGGCCTCCGACGACGGCCAGAAGAGCCCCCGTGGCATTGTCCATGACTACGGCGGCGGATTGGATGTAATTAGGCATCGGCGGCTGCGTCTTTTCCTTCTGTTCCGCAGGGAGCGCCTTCCAGGCGGCCAGGGATGCCTCATATTCCGCCTTGGTGGTCAGCTTGTTTTTCAGGATGCCTCTCTTTTCCCGCCTGGCCTGCAGGGAGGCCAGGTGCTTCTTGAAATCCTTGCGGGCTTCCAGCGCGTCCATGTGCTTGTTGATGGCGTCCAGCGTGGCGTTCTGCAGATCAAGGTCCAATGTGGTGTGAACCACCAGCCCTCCCAGGCGGATGTCTTCTTCCTCCAGAATGGCGTCCAGCTCCCGGCGCACGAGCCCCATGGCGTAATTCTCCTCAGACCGGGACTGGGGCGTCCGGGTGGCGATAGGCTCCGCCAGGGCCGCCTGATATTGCACTTCCGTAATCTTGCCTTCGTTTTTCAGCAGGCCAAGGACGATATCGCGCACTTTTTTGGCTTCTTCCGGGTGTTTGATGGGGGAGAAGTCATTTGGGCCGTAAATAATGCCGGCCAGGGTGGCGCATTCCGCCAGGGATAAATCCCGGGGTTCCTTGTCGTAATATCCCCGCGCCGCCGCCGCTATTCCCAGGAAGGTGTGCCCCCAGAAAATACGGTTGATGTAAGTCTCCAGAATTTCATCCTTCGTGTAAGTGGCTTCAATGCGTTTCGCCAGAGCTACTTCCGTTAATTTGGAATGCAGGTTGCGCTCCCGGTGGTTGTACGTAATTTTAGCGAGCTGCATCGTCAGGGTGGAAGCTCCCTGCGTAGCTCTCTTGTGCTTGAGCACCTGCGCAAAGGCGCGGCCCACGCCTATCCAGTCCACGCCTCCATGATCGTAAAAACGGTTGTCTTCGCGCAGGAGCAGGGCATCAATAAAAATGGGAGGAACTTCCTGAAGGGATACCCGCTTGCGGTTTTCCCCGTGCAGGGTGCCGATGGTGCGGTTTTTACGGTCCAGAATCACCGTGCGTTCCGGAATGTTGCTCTTTACCTCGGAAATGTCATAGCGGTTGGAAATGGCGCCGTAAAGGAACACCAAGATGGACCCGATCACGATGCCGACGAAGCAGCATCCCAGAAGGATGCGCAGAGGCCAGCAGATGAACCAGCGGATATTCCGCGTCAGGGAGCCGATGAAGCGGAACGGCATCAGCAGGACGAACAGCAGGGCTCCGAAAATCGTGAAACGCGGCTTGCGCATGGTTCCTGCGCGCGCGGGACGGCTTTCTTCTTCTCTTCCCGGACTGTTTTCAAAATCTTCCTTCGGAGACGGGCGGGAGGCTCGTCGCTGGGGCGGCGTGTCATACCGGGAAGGACTGTTGCGGGAATTCCCCGTTCTGCGGGTAGGGCCGGGAATGACGGCCGGCTCAGGATCTTCCTGCGGCAGCCCGGGGTAGGATGGACGGGGAACGGGCCTTTTTTTGCGTTCCGTCCGGGAACGGGAAGACATTTCTCCATCTTGGATGCGTTCCCTCCAGGAGGCGTCATGTCGTTTCCTTGATTTGTCGTTTAACCCCATCCGTGGGATGGACTTTATCATAAATAACCGGAATGGTCTAAGCAAAAGATGAGGCGTCATGTCGCAATCCATAGACAAAATTCTGCCGTTTTGAACGTTTATACAGTAGGATATGTCCTATCATTCGATTATCGGTAATTTCATGATATCATTATTGAGAATGACGAGTTTTCGCTACTTGGTCGTTGGGGGGCTTGTGTCCCTGTTGTTGGGAGGGGCGGGTCTTGCGGGGAATGTTTCTTCCATGGCGGATTTGCAGAAACATGTGCATAAAGTGGCCTCCAGCGTTACGGCTGCTACAGTGGCTCTGGTTTCCGACGGGGGGGAGACGGGCAGCGGCGTCATTGTCACTCCGCAGGGCCTGATTTTGACTGCGGCCCATGTAGTAGGCGGCGATGAAATCATGCGTGTGGTCTTTGCCGACGGGCGCGTAGTCAAGGGCCGGGTGCTGGGAGCCAACTTCACGCGGGATGCCGCCATGGTGCAAATCATGGACGGAGGAAACTATCCCCATGTGGAACTGGGTGAATCCGACAGTCTTCATGTGGGGGATTTTGTGGTGGCTCTGGGCCATTCCAAGGGATTTGACCCGGAACGCCGCGCGCCCATCCGCATGGGAAGATTGTGCACGGACGGAAAGCAGCGCTTCCTTATTTCGGAATGCACGCTGATTGGCGGAGATTCCGGCGGTCCCCTCTTTGACCTGTCCGGCAGGTTGGTTGGCATCCATTCCTCCATTGGCCCTATGTTGAAAATCAACAACCATGTCCCTGTTTCCGTTTTCAGGAGAGACTGGGACAAACTGCTCTCCGGCAGGCATTGGGGCCAGCTGGGCCTTCATCCCATGGCGGACCCCGAATCTCCTGTGCTCGGGTTTGCCATGATGGACGTGCTGGGCGTGGACGGCGTGGTGGTGGAAGATGTTGTGGTGAATTCTCCGGCGGATGCCGCCGGCATCCGGCCGGGGGACGTCATTACCCACATGGACAGCCGGAGCCTGAGTTCCGTGAGGGATATGCTCCGTGAACTGGGCAGGCACCGTCCGGGGGAAACCGTTCCCTTGGTGGTGGTGAGGAAAGGTACGGCTTACAAGGCGGATCTTACATTCGGCAGGCGCGGCGACCTGATGTCCGGCCTGAAATACCAGGAACAAACTCAAGGATGATGATGAAATATTTATGGGCGGCATTCGCGGCGGCTTCCGCGTGTGCCCAGGAAATAGCTTCTCCCCTGCCTCCGGACCAGATGATTGCGCCGGAGGACAAAAGCGTGCTGGACAGCCAGGCCAAGGAGATTTTCCGGGAATGGGACAAAGTGGCTGTTCCGGTGGGGCAGTCCGTGGTGGCGCTGGTTGCCGGCAATACCCAGGTGGCTTTGGGAACGGTTGTGGGGAAGGGAAAGGTCCTCACCAAATTGAGCGATCTCCAGAAGGAGCGGCGTCCGGTCATGCTGGTGGATTCTTCCGGGCGGGTTTATGACGCCAAGGTGCTCTTTGCCCTTCCGGAGCATGATCTGCTGATGATGGATGTGCCGGGGCTTCCCGCTCCTCCCATTGACCTGAATTCCTATGTGCAGGCGAAGGAAGGGGACGTGATTGCAGCCGTATCGCCCACGGGGCATGTGAGCGACTTCGGAGTCGTTTCCGTAGCCCAGCGCAGCCTGAGGGCGGATGACCAGCCTTATCTCGGCATCGTTTCCGATCCCCGCTGGGACGGGGAGGGGGTCATGATAGGCGGCGTGGAAGCCGGCAGCGGCGCGCACCGCAGCGGATTGATGGCCGGCGATGTGTTGATGAAGCTGAATGGAAAGCCGGTGGACGGAATGTACTCCATCCGTGCCGCTATGGTCGGGGTGCGTCCCGGTGAGACGGTTCCCGTGGAAGTAAGGCGGCGGAACCAGGTAGTGGAGGGAAAACTCCTCACGGGGCCCAGGCCCAAAGTGATGAAATTCCCGCAAAAGCGCCTTGATATGATGAACTCCATGGGCAACCGGATGAGCCTGAAAAGGGATGAATTCCCTTTGGTCATCCAGTCGGACATGACCTTGTTCCCGGAACGGGCCGGATGCCCGGTCATTGACGTCAACGGAAAATTTGTGGGTTTGGCCCTGAGCCGGGCCGGACGCACGGAGACCTATATCCTGCCTTCCTGGATATGCAGGGAACTGGTGGAAGGAGTGCTCCCGCAGGTGCAGCAATACAAGGCGGGACGCGGAGAAAACATTCCGGAGGCCCAGCCTGTGGATGATTCCTATGACGCCCGGCGTCTGGAGGAAAACCGGCGAAAAGTGGAAGATAAGATGAGCCGTCAGGGTCTGGTGCCCAAAGTTTATTAAGCCTGTCCTGATGCCGGAGGGCAACGAGTGAACCTCCCGGCGAACCGTCTGGCTTCAGGATCTCTTTCTTCGTATGGGAGCATAGGCGGAATTGCCCTGTCTCCCTACTGGGGGTCCGTTGGCTTTTTTGCGGGAACCGTTTCCGGCGTCAGGAACAGTCCGCCTGCCGCATTGGAGCCGCGGGAAATATGGCGGGCGTTGTTCCCGTGCCGGAACAATGTCCGGAGTGGTTTATTCCCTCAATCAGTGGCGGCTGGGGAAGCAAAACGAGAAATAAAAAAACGGGCAGAAATGCCCGTTTTTCTGAATAATCCGGATATGCTCAAGAGCCGCTTCCGGCTCCCCGGATATTGGAAGAGAACTTACTTGTCTGAGGAAGCCGCCCCCGGTCTTTCCTTGAAAATCATCAATTCCGTCAAAACGACGGTGCGTCCGGTGGAATCCGGGGAAATAATCATGACTACTTTTCGTCCCGGGTAGGTCGTCAGCATCATGCCTCTGTCCTTCACCTTGACGACTTTGCCGTTCTTCAAACGGGTCATGTACGTCAAATTGGCGGGGGTAGTGCGGGAAATACTGCTGTCTGTGGCATTCTTGCCGAAAATGTAAGTGGACTTGCTGGGCAGTTCGATAGCGCTTTTTTCTCCTGAAGGAGGCTTGGGAAGCTCCAGGGTGAACGTGCGGCCAGTCAAGTTCTGGATGTAAACGCAGTTCAGCGGCAATTCCGACTCATTAATAAAATCCAGCGTCAATTCCCCTTTACTGTTTTTGCCCACCAGAGCCAGGGTTTTGGAGCCAAGATCGGCCGGCAGGGGCTTGCTGACGAGTTTATCGGTCGGCATGCCTTTCTGGTCCAGGCCTCCGAACAGGGTAATGATCTTGCTCCTGGGGTAAACGCTGCGGCGTCCCGGAAGGGCGGCGCGGATTTCCACTTTTTCCAGCCTTTTGGAATCAATAGGCATGTAAATGGGAGAGGGGAGAGACATGGGCTCCTTCAGGACGAACCGGATGCCGTTGACGGCGGCGGGGGGCAGGGATTTGTCCACAGTATCGGACGCCGGGGCATTGGCCGCCGGCTGGGCCGGTTCCGGCCTGGAGGATGCGCGGCTTTGTCCTTGGGCGAAGGAGATGCTTCCGAAAAGGCAGGTAAAGGCCAGGAGGGGTAAAATACGCATATATTTTGGGAAGTGGAATGAGGAAAAGAGTGTTTTGGTTTCCCCGGCAGTGACCCTTGGAGGATAACCGCGCGGGAAAAAGGCGGAGGGAAAATCCATTGAACCGTGCAGCAGCGTGCGCTGATGGTTCCAATAGTTTTGATATCCTTTGTGAAGTACATGAATGAAGATGTCCGTGCAAGCTCAAAGTAGGGATGCCTGGGATAAAATTCCTAAAGACAATGGGATTTCTTTTTTAAGGAAAGGATATAGGCAAGGAGCATCATCAAATGTCAGTCTTATCCATGCGTGGTGGAGCAAATGCCTGGCCGGCGGCCGCGCGGATAAGAAGGTTTGTGGTTAGTCGCGCGGAGAGGCGGCGCAGATCATCCATGCAGGTCAGGGGCTGGATTTCAGGAAAACGGCCGTATGGGAACAGGAGCATATGAAACTGCTTGTTGAAATTGCCCCGGCCGAATTTGATGTGTTGCATTACGGAGCTATTGTTGAACTTAAAAGGAAATAAACGTCGGCTCCGTATTCAATAAGTCGATCCGGTTTTTCCCGGGCTTATCGAAACTCCCGAAGATGTCCAAGGCAGGGGGAAAAGGGAAGAAAGCCCCACTATCCCCGGAACAGGGGAAAATCGTC